>CAYQDW010000021.1:0-37146 GCA_964416385.1 uncultured Cryomorphaceae bacterium
GTGCAATAGGAGTAAAGGCTTATTTTACAAATAGAATAGCTTGGACAACTACTTTTTTTGATAAAAGTGAGGTCAGTCTCAACAAACATTCCTTTTGCGTTTGCGTTACCTTTGGGCAACCAAAAAATAAAAATCAACATGTATAAATCAGTTTTAGCACTTGCAGCTGCAGCATTGTTGCTTTCGGCCACTACCAATGAGCGTTTGGCTATAGGCGATGCCGCACCGATGCCGGATTACAAAATGCAGGACGTTTCAGGAAAGGCTTTTTCTATGAACGACCTCAAAAAGAAAAATGGCCTGCTGGTTATTTTTAGCTGCAACACCTGCCCCTTCGTATTAGGTTGGGAAGACCAATACCCGATGCTGGGCACATCTGCCGAGCGTGCCGAAATAGGTATGGTGCTGGTAAACAGCAATGAGGCCAAGCGCGATGGCGAAGACAGCATGGCGGAAATGCAAAAGCATTTTAAAGAGGCGGGTTACAATACACCGTATGTTATTGACGAAAACTCGCAACTGGCCAACGCCTTTGGCGCCAACACAACGCCACATGTGTATTTATTTGATGCCAATCTTAAGTTGGTATTTACAGGCTCAATCAACGATAAATACGAGCAAAAAGACAAAGTGGCTACTACCCGTTGGTTGCACGATGCCATGATGAACCTTGCCGGAGGCAATGTTGCCGCAATTAATCCGAAGGAAACAAAGAATATTGGGTGCAGCATTAAGCGCAAGTAAAAGCCCATTTAATTATAAATAAGGCCCTGCGAATACGCGGGGCTTTTTTGTTGTGCGCCATATGTACGTTCTTTGCAGCGCAATTTTTCAATGTACGTTGGCAGCAAACCCCATTCCCTTTAGCGTGATCATGCCTTTTTACAAAGGCGATAAACCGGAGCACCTAAGCGATGCCCTAGAAAGCCTGTTTGCGCAAACGCTTCGGGCAGACGAGGTAGTGCTTGTTCAGGATGGCCCGGTGACCGAAGCATTGCTGGAAACGGTTAGTGGCTGGCAGAAAAAAATGCCGGAGATCAACCATGTGGTTTTGGAGAAAAATCAAGGGCTTTCTGCCGCGCTAAACGCTGGAATAAAGGTGGCCAAACATGAATGGCTGGCCCGCATGGATGCGGATGATATCTGCGAACCGGTACGTTTTGAAAAGCAATTGGCCCTCATCCACCAACAAGCAGATCTGGCCATTTTAGGCAGCTGGATAACCGAGTATGATGAGGATATGCAGGGTGAAATAGCTGTGCGAAAGTTGCCAGAAACCCATGAGGAAATTCTGCGCTACGCGCGGTGGCGCTGCCCGTTTAATCACATGACGGTGATGTACCGTAAATCGGTTTTACAAGCATTGGGCGCTTATAAAAATTATGGGGCCGTGGGCGATGATTATGAATTGTGGGCGCGTTTTCTGGTAAATGGTTATATAAGTGCTAATATTCAGCAAAGTCTTGTTAAAGCCCGTACAGGTACTGATTTTTATAATAAGCGTAGGCGGGGCTGGAGGTATTTTAAGAATGAAGTACGTGAGATCAATGACCTATATCGTTTAGGCTTAATCGGGCCGTTACTTTGGTTATTTCACGTAGGCATCAAAGCGGTTGTTCGCTTTTCACCACCTTTTTTAGTCAAGTTTATTTACAAGGGCATTAGAAAAACTTCGTAGCGTGGCGAAAACACTGGTTAAGAATATCGGCTATCTCACGCTTTCACAGGCTGCTAATTACATATTGCCGCTTATAACCATACCTTATGTAACGCGGGTTGTAGGCCCAGATCATTATGGTTTAATAGAGTTTGGCACGGTGGCCATGCTGTACTTTTCTGCTGTTGTTATTTATGGTTTTAATACTACGGCAACACGAAAAATTTCTGCCAATCCTACAGATGTTAAACATGTGTCGCAGGTGTTTAGCACGGTTGTATTAACGCGTACAGTACTATTTTTGGCCACAACATTCATTTTTACGCTTTGCTTATTTGTGATTCCGGTATTTAATGAGCAATTTAAAATGATGCTCTTTGCATATCCTATTGTTCTGGGCTGGGCACTTTATCCTGATTTCCTCTTTCAGGGCTTGCAAAAATTACAATTTGTAGCCATCTCTAATTTCTTAATCAAGGCATTGGCTGCAGCACTTATTTTCATCCTCATTAAAAACCCTGAAGATTATTATTTGGTGCTTGCCATAAACGCAATGGCGCAAATTGCGGTAGGCGTAGGGCTAATGTTGGCCAGTTTTAGGTTGGTTGCTGGGTTGAATTTCACATGGATGAAAATGGCCGCTATCAAGGCACAACTAAAAGAAGGCAGTTACATTTTCTTTTCGCTGTTTTTTACACGGATTTACACCTTTGGTTCTATCATTTTTCTTGGCTTTATGCTTTCAGATTATGAATTGGGATTATTTGCCGCAGGTATAAAATTGATTACGGTTGCACAGAGTTTTCTATTCCTGCCCTTATTTGGCGCACTTTTTCCATACTTATCTAACCTTTTTGCAACAGACCATATAGCGTATCAAAAGCAGTTTAATAAGGTGTTACTGCTTATGCTTGCCATAACCGCGATATCGGCATTGGTGCTGGTTTTTGCGCCTGCACCTTTTATAAAGCTGGTGTTTGGTGAGGCTTATTTGGCTGCTGCACCAATGTTACAGATTATGGCCCCTGTGCTTATGGCTACCGCCTTTAGCCATTTTGCCATGCAGCAGGGGCTTGTTATTTACCACAAAGACCGCAGCTACTTGTTGGTGGTGGTGGGTATTGGATTTTTGTCGCTTCTGCTAAATTATACAGGAATTGCTTTTTATGGCCTCACAGGTGCTGCTTGGGCTAAATTATTTGTTGAAATGGCCTTAGCCCTTACCGCGTGGATTGTTTTTTTACGGGTAAAGAAAAACCATCTAGCGGGCCAGTAGGTCTTTTAGTTCTTGCTGGGTTTTTACGCTGCTGGTGCCCCAATACTTGTCAATAACGGTACGTTGGTCATCAGTTATTGTGGTTGTGAGCAAATTAAAGGCAGCGGCTACTTCTTCCTTTTCAGCATTTCTGCGCTTGTCATCCTCGCTTTGGTACAGGGTAAGTTCCCGTTCCAGTTCCCGCTCATTAACCCCCACGCGCTCTAACTCTTGTTTAAAAAGATAATGCGGTTTGTTCAGATGTATGCAATAGCCCACATGGGTGCCTACTTCATTGCTCATGGTTAAATCGGCCAATTCTATAAATGTGCGCTGGCGGTCTAAAAAGTAATTATCATACCGATGCCCTGCGGTAACAATTTTAAAGCCGTGGGCCAAATAGGCATCTGTTAGGGTTTTGTTTTGGGCATCTAGGTAATAGAGAGAAACCATGATGGTTTTAAAATCTTTGCCAACGCGCTTCACTTCATTAATAAAAGCATCTACATCATACTTAGAGGTAATATTTAAAATGCTTTTACTGGGGAAAACAAGCAGTGTTTTGCCGAGATTCTTTTTTAGCTTTTGAAATTCATCATCCCCAAAAAGAGGTTTTGCATAGTGAATGTATGGTCCAATGGCTAGTGTTTCTTTGGTGATGCCCTTAGCGGCAATATCAGCTCTCCGTCTTTCACTAAAGGTGATGATTTTAGGCGTGTACCAATAGTACTCATCTTGATGTACCATGCCACCCCAAAAGAGACCGTGCTCTATGTAGGCCTGCAAATCTTGTTTTATACCTGCAAATCGCTTTAGCGAATAGGCTTGACCATAGAGGTTATTATCTATGACAATTTCGTGGGGTGCATAGGCAATTTCGGCCGTTAGCGCCTTAAAATTAAACAAGCTGAGTGTTTTGCGCTGCGCACTAGCGTTTACCACCGCTTGGCCATGCCGCAAACGGAAATACCTATACAACAAGTTGGCGGAGAACTTATTGCTAATTAGGGTGCGTTTTATGGTGTCTTTTAACATATTGCCTGTTGCGGTTACCGCGCGCAAATCTACGCCTTGCCCATTAAACGGCTTAATCAATTAGCTTTGCGGGCGTATGCAGCCGCCACTAATTATTATTCAAGCCAGACTTTCATCAACCCGATTGCCGGGCAAGGTGCTTAGGCCGTTTTTTGGCGAAAAGACCATTCTTGAAATACAGATAGAAACGGTTAAAAAGTATCTGCCACAGCATCATTTGGTAGTGGCTACAACGGTAAATCCGGCAGATGACCAATTGGTGCGTTATTGCGAAAATCTTGGCGTAGCAATTTTTAGGGGTTCAGAGGCGGATGTATTACAGCGTTTTATTGGTTGTGCGGAAGCTTTTGATGCTGCACACATTGTTAGAATTTGCAGCGACAACCCCTTTTTAGATGGCAACGCGTTGCGCATTGTGGCCAATGCCGGACATCTAGGCATAGACTATTTCAGCTTTAAAAATGACGCTGGCATACCCGCCATAAAAACGCATTGGGGGTTGTTTGCAGAATTTGTAACAACAGATGCTTTGCAACGGGCGGCAAATGCCACAACAGAGACGTTTTTTCACGAGCACGTTACAAATTACATTTACGGTAATACAGATTTGTTTTCTGTTAAACTACAACCCGCACCGCCTGATATCATAAACCGAAACGATTTAAGATTTACCATAGACACGTTAAAAGATTTTGAAACTTGTCAGGCTATTTATGCGGCTTGGGACGGGCAAAGTTTAACTTCGCTTATAGATTTAGTTGATGCCCATGCACATTGGTTGGCAAGCATGAAAACAGGAATTGCACAATTCACAAAATGAAGCACATTTTTAAAGAAACATACATAATTGGCGAAATTGGTCAGAACCATAACGGCTCTGTAGATATTGCCAAATTGATTATTGAGTCTGCGGCGCGGCCCATTGAAGAAAAACTTTTTCATATAGATCTGCGTGGCATGGATGCGGTTAAATTAACCAAGCGCGACCTGGCTTATGAACTTTCGGAAAGCCAGATGAATAAGCCCTACACAGGTAGAAACTCATTTGGAAAAACCTATGGTGAGCACCGGGCATTTTTAGAGCTTAATGATGAACAGCACTTTGAGCTTTACCAATATGCTAAGAGCTTTGGGCTAGATTTTGTGGAAACGCTTTGTGCCCCAACATGTACCAGTTTGCTCAAGCTTTTTACCCCAGATTACCTAAAAGTAGCCAGCAGAGACTTAACTAATTTGGTTTTGTTAGAGGCGATGGCAGAGACCAAGATACCTATCATTTTATCTACCGGTATGGCGGATAAGCAAGATTTGGATGATGCTTTGGGAGTGATTACAAAACACCATAACGATATTGCCATTTTACACTGCGTAAGTGAATATCCAACCCAGCCAAAGAATGTAAACTTTAATACCATCAAGTATTTGCAAAAGCATTACGGCCAATATGTAATTGGGTTTTCTGATCATACCATTGGTATTGCCGCACCTGTTGCTGCAGCTGCTATGGGCGCCAAGATTATTGAGAAGCACATCACTTTAGACAGGCGCATGCGTGGCACAGATCAGGCCGGTAGTTTAGGGCCAGATGGCTTAAACCGTATGGTTAGAGATTTGCGCTTGTTAGACATGAGCATGGGTGTAGAAGATATTTTTATGAGTGATGATGTGGCTGCATCCAAGCAAAAGTTGGCGCGCTCTATTGCATCGCGCGTGCCGCTAAAAAAAGGGCAGGTGGTTACGTTAAATGATATTCATTTACTGTCTCCGGGTGATGGGTATGCCTGGGCAAAAAAGGAGGCCGTGGTGGGCAAAACCATGAAGGTAGACTTGCCCGCAAATGAGATTATCTATAAAGAGCACCTGCAATGAAAAATTTGCCAAAACTCGTAATTACAGATATTGATGGCGTGTGGACTGATGGCGGCATGTATTATGATAATACAGGCAATGAATTAAAAAAATTCAACACATCAGACAGTGCAGCCGTATTGTTTTTGCGGCATTTAAATATTCCGTTGGCGATAATAACTGGCGAGCAAACAGAAATTGTTGCCCGCAGAGCAGCCAAACTAAACATTGAACATCTTTATCAGGGGGTAGGAGATAAAGTTGCGGTGGCTAAAACCCTGTGCGAAAAACTGCAAATTGATTTTAGTGATGTGGCTTATATTGGTGATGATATAGGCGATTATGCCTTGTTAAAATTGGTAGGCACCTCTGGCGCTCCGGCAAATGCGCCACATTACATTAAGGATATTGTAGATTTTGTAACCGCTAAGGCTGGCGGTGAAGGCGCCTTTAGAGAATTTGTTGAAACCCTGCTTATAGCGCATGGTTTAAACTTAAAAGATATGGTTGCTAAAATTTCGGGTAAGCCCCAATAAGGCCTATGTTGCAAAGCTTCATTTCAACATATAGCCCACCGCTTGCAGCCATTACAGCTTTCGTAATCACCTTTTTTTCCATTCCGGCAATCATCCGGTTGAGTTTGTTAAAGCGCCTTTATGATCAACCGGATGCACGCAAAAAGCACAGTGCGCGTATTTCGCCACTTGGTGGTATGGCCATTTTTGGCGGCATGATTATCAGCTTTGTATTCTTTTCTGCCCATCTGGCAAACCCAGCACTAAACTCTGTATTGGTGGGGTTATTTATTTTGTTCATTACTGGTGTTAAGGATGATTTGTATCCGCTTACGCCCTACAAAAAGCTGCTGGGTCAAATATTGGCCGTGGGTATTGTCATTTTTCAGGGAGACATCCGCTTAGAAAGTTTTTATGGGCTTTTTGAAATTCATGAGCTGCCCTACACGGTTAGTGTAGCCTTGAGTTTTATCTTCTTTTTGGCTATTATCAATTCATGGAATTTTATTGATGGCATTAATGGCCTGAGCTCCGCATTGGGCATAGTGATGAGTACAACTTATGCCGTCTGGTTTTATTACTTGGGTGAGGATTTGTTCTTGATTTTGGCATTGAGCATTGCGGGCTCTCAACTCGCTTTTTTACGCTATAACCTAATTGATGCCAAAATATTTATGGGCGATAGCGGCTCAATGATTTTAGGTTTTTTGGCGGCCCTTCTCACCATTTATTATCTACAGGCCAATGAGCGCTTTTCAGACTCAATCCTTTTACACATTGATGCATTGGTCTTTACTTTTGCGGTGCTCATCATCCCCATTATAGATACACTACGCGTAATATTTATGCGGGTTTTTATCTTAAAACAGTCGCCATTTTCGGCTGATAGAAATCATATTCATCATGCATTGCTCGATATTGGATTAAAGCACACGCAAGCAACGTTAATATTGGTTGTTGTCAATATAGCCTTCATTTTGTTAACGTATTATTTGAACACTTTCATCCGCGCTTCCATTCTTATTGTAACCATATCTTTGTTAGCGATTTTGTTATCACAAATTCCATTCATAATCAAAAAGCGGCACCATCAACGTGGCACAGAATAGCCTATTAAAAAAAATCCTAAGCGCTGAAAGCCGTACCATTTTCATTTTAGGTCTTATTCTGTTTGTATTGCCCACAGGTAACCCGTACTTAATTAATCCGCTATTATTAACCTTGTTGCTAAACAGCCTAATAAGTTTAGGTTGGCGAGATTGGCTTGGAGCCCTTAAAAACCCTGTTTTTTTGCTGCCGGCCATATTTTACCTGTATTATACGAGCACCATTTTTTGGTCTGAACATACAGCAGATGCCTTGCTTCAGCTAGAAACTAAACTCACACTATTTGCGGCTACCTTAGTCATTGCAGCCAATAAGCGACATTTGCTAAACGCCAAACAGTATACCTATAAAACCCTTTTTATTGCTGGTAATGTGCTTACCATGCTTTATGCTTTCGGAAACGCTTTTTACCGGGCTTACAATTCAGGGTCATACTACAACGTTAATGAAGCCGGAGAAAGAGGCGCTAACTTTTTCATTTATACCGAGCTCTCTGCAGATATTATGCATGTGGGGTATTTATCTACCTATGTTGGGGTAGCATTACTGCTTAGTCTTTACAATACATTTTGGGGCAATGTTACCCGTGTGCGCTGGGGCTTTGTGAGTGCCTTTTTGCTAATTAGTTTGGTTATGCTTCAGGGCAGAATTAATGTCTTGGCCTTTTTGCTTGTCATTGGTATTGTAGCATTGGCATTCGCCATAAAAAACAAAGCATACAAATGGCTCGCGGTGCCTTTGGTGCCAGGGGTATTGCTTGCGTTATTTGTTGCTTTTGGCCCGCAAAGCCTAACCAAGCGGTTTGTGCAAGTGCCAGATATAAACTATGATATTACTGCCCCTGCAGAGGCTTTTAACAGCGCAACCTATCGGTTGGCCGAATGGAAAGGTGCTACCCGCGTGATTAAAGATCACCCCATTTTTGGTACTGGGGTGGGAGATAATCGTGTGGCGTTACAAGATGCCTACAGTGCACTAGGGTTTAATGTGGGCTTAGAAAGGCATTACAATGCCCATAATCAATATTTAGAAACAACCATAGCGAGTGGTGCAATAGGTTTGGTTTTACTTTTAGCGATGCTGGTGGGTTATTTATACCTGGCATACAAACGCCAAGATTATGTGCTGCTGGTGGGCCTTTTATACTTTATGTTATGTATGCTCACAGAAAGTATGTTTGAGCGTGCTTGGGCAGTAATCTTTTATGCGGTTTTTTTCTCAACAATGCTGCTTGTTTCTGCCCACGGTGCCACAAATAAAAGGGCATAGAAAAAGCTAAAAAACAAAACACCCGCCTGGCGTTCTAGCATGCTTTCTGTAAAAAAGCTGATTATGCATAACACGAGAAAGCCAGTTTGCAAGCCCCCTAAACGTTTTTTGTAGATTATGATAGGGGCTACAAATAAGCCGATGAGCAAGATTAGCCCAACCAGGCCGTTGGTGGCAAGATGTTGTAAAAAGGTATTGTGATAGTTATAGCGTTTATCAGAAAGGAGATAGGTGCCATGTCCATTCCAAAATTCAGCTGTACAGCTTTTTAAGGCCTCATTTAGCGCATCATCGCCTGCCCCTGTGCCAGTGCCTAAGATGAGGTTTTGTTGAGCAACTTCCCAGCCATATTGCCAAAGGTATACACGGTGATTGGTTTGCTTATTATTAACCATCTTGGTTACACTGCGCAATTCGTCAACCGTTTCTATGAGGCGGTTTCGCGAACTTGGAAATGCAAATACAACTCCTAAGAAAAGGATCAGCCCTAACGCAAATACGCGTAGAATGCGCTTTTTACTGGTGAGCTGATGTTTTGTTGTTGCAAAAAATGCCATAGCTGCAAGCGGCAGGGCGATAATTTGTATACGCACGCTCGTAAACGCCATAGAGGCAATTAAAACGCTAAGGCCGGGAATTACATAACGCCAACGAATCACCTTTAAAATGCCAAGTTCCAGCAGTATCAACACGGCAAATGAGGCGTAAAGAGCGATGTAGTGATTCGGGATCCAATCCCACGTTGAGGTGAATTTGTAGAATTTGCTCAATGGTAAACCTGATTGCTGCCAAGAAATGAATCCAACCACCACAAGTGCAAGTACTGATAGCGCTGCCAAGTATGCAAATAATGAAAGCACCATCTTCCTATTATGGTTAAACAGATAAGGCCAGGTAGCAGCGCCAAGTGGCCAAAGTAGCATTGTGATTTTTAAGGTGAGGTCTAAGCCGGCTTCATGGTTATTGGGCGAATAAAAGCTACCGAAAACCAACCATAGATATAATGCCGCGCTTGCAATGAGTAATGGGTTACGCAACCCGCTAAGCCTAGACTTTCTAAAGCTCAGCACAAAAACCAGCCAAAAAGCAACAATACCAGACGTAATAGGTGGAAAAAATGGCTGAAAGGGCAATAAGCTAACGTAGAGCATTAGTGCAGCCAGACCAAACTTTAATGCCATTGGCCCAGAGAGTACAGGCCAATTAGTTTTCAAGGGCTAAAATTTTGTGATAGGCAGCTGTATTGTTTAGTATTTCTATGGCCTTATCTAAGGTTGGGTCGTTTTCTAAACTTTGCCTAATTCTACCACTTTGGTAGTAATATCTACCCGCAATTTCTTGTTCAAGGTAGGCTTTGATTTGAGGTTTATACCGGATGAGGTCATTTTGCTTAATGCGAACAGCTTCATTTTCTAGTGCGGTAATTTGCGCAAGTAGATCTGCATATTCTTCATCTTCGGCTGTGCGCAAAAGTTTTGCAATGCTACGTTCTGTTTGTGTAGTGTACGCATATTCTTTGTCGGCTAAGTAGTCGATGAAATTCTGGTAATCTTCATCGGATAGGCTAAACGCGCCAGGCATCGCAATAGAATCGTGAGTTCGTGCAAAAACCGTTGCAAAATTGAAGATATGTCCATTATTGGCCAGAGAAACCAAAATTCCGCTTGCCGTTTCATCTTCCACAGTAATATCAGGATCAATACCACCACCGTCAAAAACTGGTCGGCCGTTAAGGGTTTTAAATGCGGTACGTAAACTGTCGGCAGTTCGTGCTACGGCACCATCATCACTACGATCAGCATAATTTATGGCTTGTATACATCGCCCACTTGGCGTGTAATATTTGGCAATGGTAATTTTTAGTTGCGAAGCATAAGGCAGGGGGTGCGATTGCTGTACAAGTCCTTTTCCGTAGCTGCGCTGACCTAAAACAACCCCACGATCTAAATCTTGAATAGACCCTGCTACAATTTCGCTTGCAGAAGCTGAAGAGCTATTTATTAAGACAGCAAGAGGAATTTCAGTATCTATTGCGCCACGCAAAGTTTGGTAGGTTCTATCTACATCTTTATTGCGGCCCTTCATGCGCACAACCTCAGTTCCTTTTTCAACAAAAAAATTGGTGATGTTAACGGCTTGATCTAACAAGCCCCCAGGGTTACCGCGCAGGTCTAAAATAATCTGGGTTAATTGGGGTTCTTTTTTGAGTTTGTTTAGTGCTTCTAGCACATGATCTGTAGCCTTATCAGTAAAGCTACTCAGATAAATGTATCCCGTATTATCGTTAACCATACCATAATAGGGCACACTTTTAAGTTGAATTTCTTTGCGTTGAAGTTGTACAGTGTATGCTTTGCCATCGCGCTCATATACCAATTCTACAGCGGTGCCTGGCGTTCCTTTCAAGACTTCACTTACCTCTTCGGTGCTTTTGCCAATGAGGCTTTTGCCATCCACGGCTTTTATCCAATCACCAGCTTTTAATCCGGCCAAATCTGCAGGAAAACCAGGGTGCGGTTCTGCAATAAGCACTTTGTCGCCAATTTTCCTAATGGTTGAACCAATGCCGCCATACTGGCCTGTTTGCATCATCCTAAAATCTTCAATTTTACTCTCAGGAATATAAACCGTAAAAGGATCGAGGTTTTTTAACATGCCTTCAACGGCTTTTTCCATAAGAACGCGCGGCTCAGTATCATCAACGTAGTTGAGATTTACCTCTTTAAATATGCTCGTAAAAATTTCAAGTTGTTTGTTTATTTCGAAGTAATCAATGCTAAAAGCACTGATTAAAAGCACTAAGGCAGAGGTAAGAAGTACGCCATATAATTTTCGCATCATCGTAGAAGGGGTTTCTGCGTTCGGGTTATAAACGAACAGATTTGGTATTTAGTTTGACGAACGTAATTCTGCAAGACATTGCTGCATTGCATTTTTGATTTGTATAAAATCTAATTTTTTGTGGTGAATGTAAATAAATACGATTGCTATTGGTTTATGCCCATCAAGTGGCAAGTTTGGTTTGTTTAAACGATAAGCTTCATGCATCTGGCGTTTTATGCGGTTGCGGTCTACAGCATGTTTAAACTTGCGCTTACTCACACTTAAACCAACCTGCACGGGCTCGCTACTATCTGTGCTGTGGGTGTATACCATGAGTAGTGGAAACCTTTTAATCTTTCGGCCAGACGTAAAAAGCGCCGCAAAAGTCTTTTTGCTTTTTAAGTGCTCATGTCTTTTGAAGGTTAACCGCATGGGATGCCAAATTACGAAAGGATGCCTTGTAAATAAAAAAGGCTGCTAATCATAAAAGCAGCCTTTTTGAAAAAATTTGAGGGGTTATTTTACCTTATTTTTTTCTTTGATGTATTCTTCCAAGGCTTTGGTCATACTCGGAAATTCTGGGGTAGGTGCTTTAATATCTAATTTTAAGCCTGCTTCTTCAACAGCTTGCCAAGTGGTATTGCCAAAGGCAGCAATGCGTGTGTTTTTTTGTTCAAAATCAGGAAAGTTGGCCAGTAGTGACTTTATCCCTTCTGGGCTAAAAAACACCAAAATATCATAGTAAACATCTGCTAAATCACGCAAATCACTGTGCACGGTTTTATACAGAATGGCTCTTGTGTAATTGATATTGTTCTTTTCTAATGTTTCTGGAATATCCTGCTTTAAAACATCAGAGGTTGGTAGCAAAAACTTTTCGTTTTTGTGCTTTTTCAAGGTGGGGATTAAGTCCTTCATGGTTTGGTAACCGTAATAAATCTTACGCTTACGGTAAACCACATATTTTTGAAGATAAAACGCCACAGCTTCTGAGATGCAGAAATACTTGGTATCGTTATTAATGGGCACGCGCATCTCCTCACATATTCTAAAGTAATGGTCTACGGCATTTTTACTCGTAAATATGATGGCATTAAAATCGCGAGGTGTGATTTTATCTTTGCGGAATTCTGTAGCCGAAATCCCTTCTACATGAATAAAAGGCACAAAATCAATTTTTACTTTTTGTTTTTGCGCAAGTGTTGTAAATGGAGATCCTTCGGCTTTTGGTTCAGGTTGAGAAACTAGAATAGACTTTACTTTCATACCTGCGGGGAAGCGTTTTTGTGTGTTAAAATTGTTGGTTTCACCTTACGTAATAACAATTTTTAGAATCGTTAAAACAGGTAAAATTTCAAGCACGCAAAGGTAAAAAAATAATTGGAGGCCATTAAGGTTCTTGTTGATGGCCAATTTTGAAGCTCTTAAAATGCCTATGATATAAAGGCCAGACAAAGCACCTATGCCGATATAAATGAGCGCATGGCTTGTTAGCGGGGAATAAAAATAGAACACCACAAGAACCACCAGCAAAAGAGAGGTCCATTGCAAATAACCATCCTTGATCTGAATAAATTGATGTAGTGGTTTTTTCATTTCGAAAATAACCCCCGTTAAACTGTGAAAAAAGCGCTGTAAAGTAAAAGTGAGAAGCGCAATTAAAACGGTCTTCACAAATAAAGCAAAGTCGTTATTTGATGGTGATGTCTCTTTGGATGTAATAAATAGATAGCCAAAAAGGCCAAAGCCTGCAATCCAGATAAAGTCTAGAAAAATAGTAAACCAAATAGGGCTGCTCTTTTCTTGTTGAATCTCAGTGAAATAGCCCTTGCTAAACGGAAGTCTTAGAAACGATGAAAAACGCTTTGGGTAGTGGTAGTTAAGCAAACTCAAAACAACCAAATACGCCAACAGCACTAATGTAAGCCAATCTAGGGCATGTGCAGGTTTTATCATGGCGCTAAAGGTAGTATCTCAATTAAAAAATCCCGCTGTTGGCGGGATTAGTGTTTAATCATTTCTTGTTTATTCAATAATTAGTTTTTGCTTGCTCACATCTTCATTTAAGCGCACTAAAACAATATAGGTTCCAGGGGATAATCCGCTCACGTTAAATTGCTCACGCCATGCACCTGCAGGTACAGTTGCATCATAAAGCGTTTTTATGTGCCTACCAACCAAGTCATATACCGTGATGGTTAGACTTCCGCCATTTATGGCCGAAAAGCCAAGGTTTATTTGTTCTTGCGCAGGATTAGGATATAATGAGAATTCATTCAAAGCAAATTCTTGGGTGCCAATGCTTGATTTGGTTAGCGATAAGCTTTCAGTAACAATAGCATCTCCAGAAGTGGTGCCATTGCCATTTGCAAAGTTGGCCGCAACGTATACAGTTGCATTTGGGCTAGTGCCAGAATTCCACTTAAAACGCCATACCAAAGAATCTCCAGAAAATGTATTGCTTATACTTCTGTGTGTGGCAGAATTTCCACTAACCGCTGCACCGCCCCCCGCGAGTGTACTCAAGGTTCCGGCAAATCCATTTGCATTTTCAACGGTTGCGTTAAATCCACCTTTAACAGCTGTGCCGCCATTGCCACGGCAGTCTACAGTTATGGTGTAATCTGTATTTTCTTGGTATCCGCTAGCGGGGATGTCTGTAGAAATGGTAACATTTTGCGTACTCGCACTTGCGCCACCATGGCACTGAGAGCACGTGTTATTGTTGCTCATTGGGCTGCCAGACATGGCAGAATTAATACCGCTAGATGATGTAAAGGCATTGCCAGTAAATAAAAGGAATGCAACAGCAAAGAGTGAAATTTGAAGGATAGTTGTGCGCTTCATATGCAGAGTTTTGTGTAATAACTTTAAAACGATTTAATAGTTCAAATGCAGCATTATTAAATACTTTAGCGGCCAATTTAAACGATGCAAAGATGGCTCAAGATCAATTCCAATCTCCAGATTATTATCAAATAGATGAATTATTTAACGAGGAGCACTTGTTGGTTAGGCAAGCAACCCGTGATTGGGTTAAGCGCGAGGTTTCGCCAATCATTGAAGATTATGCGCAACGTGCAGAATTTCCACAGCACATCGTTCAGGGCTTGGCGCAAGTAGGTGCTTTTGGGCCTTACATACCTGAAGAATATGGCGGTGCCGGCTTAGATCAAATTTCTTATGGTTTGATGATGCAGGAAATCGAACGCGGAGATTCTGGCATTCGTTCTACATGTTCTGTACAGTCTTCATTAGTTATGTATCCCATCTATAAATATGGCAATGAAGAGCAACGCAGAAAATATCTACCAAAATTGGCCTCAGGAGAATACTTAGGTTGTTTCGGTTTAACAGAGCCAGATTTTGGATCTAATCCAGGTGGTATGGTTACCAATTTTAAAGATATGGGTGATCATTATCTCTTAAATGGCGCAAAAATGTGGATTAGCAACGCCCCTTTTGCACAAATAGCCGTAGTTTGGGCAAAAGATGAATCTGGTAGAATTCACGGGTTGATTGTTGAGCGTGGTATGGAAGGATTTTCTACGCCAGAAACACACAATAAGTGGAGCCTTAGAGCAAGTGCTACTGGCGAGTTGGTTTTTGATAACGTTAAAGTGCCAAAAGAAAACCTATTACCAAATAAGAGCGGACTAGGTGCACCACTCGGATGTTTAGACTCAGCACGGTATGGTATTGCATGGGGTGCTTTAGGTGCCGCTATGGATTGCTATGACACGGCATTGCGATATGCTAAAGAGCGTGTTCAGTTTGATAGACCTATTGGCGGATTTCAGCTGCAACAAAAAAAGCTAGCCGAGATGATTACAGAAATAACCAAAGCACAACTGTTAACTTGGCGTTTGGGCGTGCTACGCAATGAGGGGCGTGCAACTACAGCTCAAATCTCAATGGCTAAGCGCAACAATGTAGATATGGCATTGAAGATTGCCCGTGAGGCCCGTCAAATGTTAGGTGGTATGGGTATAACTGGAGATTACCCAATTATGCGCCATATGATGAATCTTGAAAGTGTTGTAACTTATGAAGGCACACATGACATTCACCTGCTCATTACAGGGTTAGATGTTACGGGTTTAAATGCCTTTAAATAGTATATCGATTTATATTTTCCTTTAAAAAGGCTGCCGTATTAGGCGGCCTTTTTAATTGGTAATAAGTATGGTGTTTTGGCCATCAAACTGGGTATTGTAAAAGCGTAAGGCAGGTGAGTCTCCAGCTGTGGGCATACCATCAAACAGTAAATATTGATGGCCCGTGCAAGAACATTCAAGGTAAATATTGTCTACAACTTTTAAAATGCCGCATTCGTCTTGCCAATGTAATGGGCATGCCCGATCATAGGCGATAAAATCATCAAATTGAAAATTAAAGTATCGGCGGTAAACAACTAATCCTTTATAGCCACCACCATAATACGTCCAACCGCCTTGAACCTGAAGGTTAAAACCCTCTGGCGTATTTAGATAAACAAACTCTTGCACCGCTACATTGGGTATCGTGTTCATGTTTTGTTGTTTTTTACAGGCTGTTGAGGCAACCATCAAAACAAAAAAGGTCAATATAGAAGTTTTGCCCATTTCATTATTGTGAAGCAGCAAAGGTAGCATACTGGCTTTTGAGTTAAATAACGCTATTAGCTATGGTTACAAGGATAAATAATTGGAGGTTTTATGCGTCTAAAGAATACAAAAGTGAGTAACAATGTTTATCAATTTCTTCAAAATATTAAGGCTAATCATTTGGCAGTCAGAAAGTCAACAATCCAGCTACAGAAGGGCTTTATTTCCTTTTGTCGCATTGAAATCTTGTTATATTTACACCCTTTCAAAAATTTGAACGAATTAATAATGCCGTTTATGATTCGAAGATTACTTAGTGCAATTCTAATATTCGGTTCTTTAGTAGTTACTGCCCAAACCCGCCCGGGTTCTTTGCGTGGTACTGTAAAAGACAAAGTGCGAGGAGAAACATTACCCTTTGCGAACATCGTTCTGAAACAGTCTGGTGTTACTGTAACCGGAGGTACAACAGACCTTGATGGTAATTACAACATTAACCCTGTACAACCTGGTACTTACACCGTAGAGTGTTCTTTTGCCGGTTATGCTACCGTTAAGATAGAAGGTGTAATTGTTTATGCGGATAGACCGAAAGAACAGAACTTTTTTCTGAATGAAGAAACGGAGATGCTTAAGGAGGTTGTTGTAACCGCCAAAGAAGAGTTTATTCAAAAGGGAAAAACGTCTGATATCGTAACCTCAGAGGATATAAAAAACTTACCTTATCGTAATATTGGTCAAATTGTGGCCACCACAGCAGGTGTTTACCAAGCTGATGATGGGCAAGGTTTCAACATCCGTGGTGCGCGTCAAGGCAATAACCAAATTTTTATTGACGGGGTTAAGGTACGGGGTGATATTAACCTACCGCGTGATGCCATTGCGCAAACTGAAGTAATCACTGGTGGTCTGCCAGCACAATATGGTGATGCCACAGGTGGTGTAATTAACACCACCACCAAGAGTGCTATACCTGTGTTTTTTGGCTCTGCAGAATTCTTGTCATCATCATTGTTTGACAAGTATCACTACAACTTAGGCGCCCTTACCATGGGGGGGCCAATTCTTAAAAGAAAAAACCCACAAACCGGAAAGCGTGATGGTCCACCCGTTATTAGTTTCCTTTTTGCAGGTGAATACCAGTTTGATCAAGATGCATCCCCACGTGCATTGCCAAACTATATCGTTAAAGACGATGTGCTTCGCGAATTAGAACAAAATCCAATTACGCCATCTGCAGTGGGTCTTGGTGTGTTAAGCTCTGCAGAGTTTTTAACGCAAGATGACTTAACAACGCTTTCTTACCGTCCTAATGTACCAAGACACCAGGTGCGCTTAAATGGTAACTTTAGAATTCAGACAGGTAAAAACACCTCATTAATGTTAGGTGGTAGATATAATTCTACAAACGGTTATAACTGGAACCGTGGTAGTATGTTGATGAATTACGATAATAATTCTCAAAGCTTACGTACAGACTGGACAGCCTTAGCGCGCTTTACGCAGCGTTTTGGCGGAACAAGTTCAGATACATCTAGTAATTCAATATTCCAGAATGCGTTTTACTCTATTCAGGTAGACTATACCCGCAACTCTGGTACCACTTGGGATCCACGCTTTGAAGATGCTATATTTAATTATGGCCATATTGGTAAATATGAAACATCACAACAGCGTTTCTACGTGCCAGGCTCAGACACCATTAATGATCCTAATGATCCTAACTTCGGCAAAGTACTTACAGGTTGGACACATGCTGTATGGCAAGATGTTGGTGTTGCATTTACGCCAGGCACGTCAAACCCAATTTTGGCAAATTATACGAGCAGCTATTTCAACTTTGTAGAAAACAACCTGATTCAAAACAATGCGAATAGCTTGGAAAACATCCGTGCAGGTGCAGGTTTGCTTAATGGTGATGGCCCGCGCTCAATCTATGGTCTTTGGGCAAACGTAGGTGCTGTGCAATCTGGTTACAGCAAATTTCAAAACTCTCAGTTTCGTGTTACAGCCAACACAACTTTTGACTTAAAAAACCACTCGTTGATTGTAGGTTTAGAATATGAGCAGCGCATTGACAGAAGCTTTGGCGTAGGTGCTAGTGGTATATGGACGTTGATGCGACTCCTACAAAACGATGCCATTCGCGAATTGGATAGAAGCAACCCAATACCTGTTTATGATGCTAATGGAATCTTCCAAGATACCTTAAACTACAACCGTTTGTTTGACCCTACCAAACCAAGAACGTTTGACCGTAACGTGCGTAAAAAGCTTGGTTTAGATGAAAATGGAACTGATTGGTTAGATATTGACAGCTACGATCCCAGTTTCTTTAGCCTAGACATGTTTAGCGCCAATGAGCTACTAAACATAGGTGGTACGCAGTATGTATCTTATAATGGCTTCGACTATACTGGCCAAATACTAAAGAATCGACCAGGTTTAGCTGATTTTTACGGTGAAGATGCACAAGGAAACTCTCAGCGCTTAGTTGGTGCTTTTGAACCAATTTATCTTGCAGGATACATTCAAGACCAGTTTACCTTTAACGACTTGTTCTTTAACGTAGGTGTGCGTTTTGACCGTTTTGATGCTAACCAACCCGTATTGAAAGACGCGTGGTTACTATACCCAGCATACACTGTTGGTGAGTTAGGAAGTACCGCTTTGGCTGGCACTGAAACACCAGAGGGTATGGACGATAATTTTGTGGTATATGTAGATGATTTTGATAACCCAACACGTATTGTAGGTTATCGTAATGGCGCAACATGGTATAATGAAGATGGGGTTTTAGAATCTAACCCCAAGCGTATTGCAGACCAGAGTGGTGGTATTAAGCCATTCTTGAAGCGCCCAGGTGTAGAAGAGCAAACATTGGCCGTTACTTATAATGAGTCATTTGTAGATTACTCGCCACAATGGACGGTTTCTCCACGTATTTCATTCCAGTTCCCAATTTCTGATGAAGCGGAATTCTTTGCGCACTATGACTTATTGGTTCAACGTCCAGATCCGGGCTTAAACCGTTTTGATCCAATAGCGTATTTGCAATTAGAAAATGGTAGTGGTGGATTTTTAGCAAATCCTGATTTGAAACCACAAAAAACCACTGATTACGAAATCGGTTTCCGCCAAAAGCTAAATGATAATTCAGCTTTAAAAATTTCAGCTTTTTACCGTGAAATGCGTGATATGATGCAAACTATTGCGGTAAGCGAGGCATACCCATTACAATACGTAACTTATGGCAACCAAGACTTTGGTACCGTAAAGGGCTTCACTTTTGGTTATGATTTAAGGAGAACCGGTAACGTGCGTGTAAACGCAAACTATACGCTGCAATTTGCGGATGGTTCAGGTTCTGGTGCAAACTCAGGTGCTAACATTGCACGTTCTGGTCAGCCTAACTTGCGCTATATCCTGCCATTAGACTATGATAGCCGCCACCAAATCGTACTTGCTGTAGATTATCGTTTTGGCGAGGGTAGAGATTACAATGGGCCAATCATTGGTAACGCCAATATTTTGGAAAACTTTGGGGTGAACTTTGTAGTTAACGGTAACTCAGGTACACCTTATACACGCAGGGTTCAGGCGTATGCCATTACAGCTGGTAATACTTCTGTGCCAATTACTGGTCAGGTAAACGGTTCTCGTTTACCATTTCAAACACGTGTAGACATGACCGTTAACAAGGTTTGGAATTACAAGTACAAGGACAGTGACAGAAGAGGCTCGTTTGAAGTTTATCTGCAAGTTCAAAACTTACTTGATGCACGTAACGTTCTTGGCGTGTATGCTTACACAGGTTCGCCTGAGGATGATGGCTATTTAACTTCGCCACAAGGTCAAGCTGCAATCCAGTTTCAAACAAATGCACAGTCATATGTAGATCTATATAATGTAAGTATGGCAAATCCTGGATTTTTCACACTTCCACGAAGAATGAGATTAGGTATACGTATAGGATTTTAATAAAAAGAAAAAGTAATTCACGATATGAAGCGAATCTACGTAACACTAGCGGGAATAATGATGATGGCCACCACGGTAATGGCCAAGGAGATTCCGTATTTAGATAAGCCGAATCAAGCACTTAACCCAAGTAGCAACAGCGTTCTAAAAACTATGGAAGAACTCTGTCAGCCTTCTAAGGCACAGAGCGACCTTAACATTAATAACGTACGCGCCACTATTTTAGGTGGTGGTGATATGTGGTGGGATTTAAACGTTGCGCGATATGAAGTGCCTAAGGGAAGTAACAAGCACAGCATGTTTGCTGGTGCATTATGGCTCGGAGGTGTTGATGAAGGTAATCAGCTAAAGCTAGCAGCCATGACTTACCGTCAAGGTGGTAACGATTACTGGCCAGGCCCTTTATCAACAGACGGTAATGCGAGTACGAACAAAGAAATTTGTGATAAGTACGACAAGCACTGGATAATCTTCCGCGATGATGTGGAAACTCATAAGGCGTGGTTAGATTGCCGTGATGATCCTCAATGTGACGATGCTGAATTATTTCCAGGCTATGAAAGTCAAATTCCACGTTCTATCTTAGAATGGCCAGGTAATGGTATTGATGGTGATTTACCCTATATGTTAGCACCATTCTTTGACCGTGACCAAGATGGCGTTTACGATCCATTAGTGGACTATCCGGCTTATGATATCCGCAATGAATTTGATTGTAGAGTTAAAGAAACAGATGTTTTATATGGCGATCAAACAATTTGGTGGGTTTATAATGACCGTGGTAACGTTCACTCAGAGTCTCAAGGTGCGGCCTTAGGTTTTGAAATACGTGCACAAGCTTTTGCCTTTTCAACCAATGATGAGGTTAATAACATGACCTTCTATAACTATCGTATTCTTAACAAATCAACATTCCGTTTAGCGAATACTTTCTTTAGTACTTGGTTCGATCCAGACTTAGGAAACTACATTGATGATATTATTGGTTCTGATGTTGCTCGTGGTTTAGGTTATTGCTACAATGCTGATTCTGATGACGAAGGTGCTTTAGGTTATGGCCTTAATCCACCGGCTGTAGGTTTTGACTTTTTCCAAGGTCCGTTTGCAGATTATTTTGACGGTATAGATAATGACCGTGATGGTTGCGTTGATGGTGTGCGCGATGATGAAACCGGCCTTTGTGTTCCAGAAAACCCTTCTACAGGTGTAAATGAGCGTATCATCATGTCTGGTTTCATGTATTACAACAATACGTCTAGCGCTGTAAGTGGTAACCCTGCAAACGCTAGTGAATTTTACAACTACATGCGGAGCAGATGGCGTAATGGTTTCCCATTGGTAATTGAAACACCATCAGGGCCTGGTAATACGGGTAATGGCGATGGTTTTATTCCAGACGGATCTGGTACACCTACACGTTACGCATATCCAGGTGCTTCTTATGATACAACTGGAGCATATAAGCCTGATGCACCACTACCAAATGGTGGTTGGTTTGAATCACCTGCAAACTTGAACGATAAAAGAGGTTTGCACAGTGCAGGCCCATTTTCACTAGCGCCAGGTGCATTGAACTTTATTACAACAGGTGTAATTTGGGAGCGTGATCTCATCAATAATGACCTGTTTGCATCAGTTGAAAAAGTAATTATTGCTGATGATAAGTCTCAGCGCCTGTTTGATAACTGTTTCCAAGTACTTAACGGGCCAGACGCGCCAGACGTTACTATACAGGAATTAAATCAAGAACTTATTGTGCAGTTGTCATATCGTCCAAGTAGCAATAACTATCGTTTTAGCTACCGCGAAACTGACCCAGCAATCATTGCACCAGGTACTGTTAACTTAGATTCACTTCGTCAGCTTAATTATTTTGATTATGTATTCGAAGGTTTCCAAATTTTCCAATTGGCAAACAAGGATGTAAGTATCTCTGATATCTATGACCCTACGCAATCAAGACTTGTTGCCCAGTGTGACATTAAAAACGGATTCACTCAACTGATTAATTGGGAAGTAGACCCTAATCTCAATCAATTGGTGCCTCAAGACATGACGTTAGAGTCAAATAATGAGGGCGTGTTTATGAGCTTTAAATTTACTGAAGACGCCTTTGCAACAGGTACCAGAGCTTTAATTAACCACAGAGAGTATTACTATACCGTAATCGCTTATGGTGTTAATGAGTATAAAAAGTATAACCCTGTTTCTGCACCTGATGGGCAACGCGTACCATTTTTGGCGGGTAGAAGAAACATACTAACGTACACTGCTATTCCGCACATTGTGAACTCTGAGGCCTTTGGCACAGATCAAACAGCAAATTATGGTGATGGCCCAGAAATTACACGTATTGCTGGTTTGGGTAATGGCGCTATAGATTTGGAATTACGCGAAGATGTTGCTGAATTTATCGTAGATAACTTTAAGATAGACTACCCCATCTACAAGGGTGGACAAGGACCTGTGAACATCAAGGTTGTAGATCCTTTGGCAATACCAGAGGGCGAGTTTGAACTAGCGTTTTCTTCTGATGATGAAAAGGCTTCTTGGACGATTTCAACTTTAGCTGGTGATGTGATTGCAAACTCTGATACAACATTGCAGTTTTTCTCTGAGCAAATCATTCCAGAGCTTGGCTTGTCAGTTACCATTGTGCAGCCAGAAGCGCCAGGTGGTGATGATGCTGGAGACCGCGCCAATGGTGTTTTAACCAGTGAAATTATTTATGAGGACAATGCTAAGGCTTGGTGGCGTGGTGTACAAGATGATAAGAGTTACACGCCTTATAACTGGATTTTAGCGGGTGCTAACTCCGTGCCAACTTCACCGCCAGCTGATTGGTATCCAGATTTTCCAGGTGATGAAAAAGGATTTTTCGAAGGTATTGTAGATGGTACTTGGGGGCCAGCGGCTTACCTAAGTGGTTCAATACGCGAGGATGTGGCTGGAGGTTCAATCTTTGGCTTGGGTCCTTGGCCGCGTGGCGTTATTCGCCCACGTGTGGAAGAATCTCATTCAGTTGACATTGTTATAACCAAAGATCCAACAAAATGGACCCGCGTACCGGTATTTGAATTATGTGAAGATCCTGGTTTAGCAGAGGGCGGAAAGGCCAAGCTTGTTTTAAGGAACGATACCTCTTATTCTCTAAATGGTGGTGAGATGGTGCATGACTTTGGTATTGATGCCGGTTGGAGCTATTTCCCTGGTTATGCTGTAGATATTGAAACTGGCGAACGTTTAAATATGGCGTTTGGTGAAAATTCATGGCTGGTTGCACAAAATGGTAACGACATGAAGTGGAATCCAACAGATGTGGCAACAATTTTCCCGCCAGATAACGTTTCGGGTGGATATGTATTTGGTGGTCAACATTACATATATGTCTTTGCGCCTTCTAGAAGACAAGGTTTATCTCTAATAGATAACACATATAAAGGAGATGCCCCAGAGGATAATCCATTGTACACTGAACTTAATACCTTAGAAACTAATCCAACAGCAAAAACACGCATTTGGGGAACGTTGATGTGGGCTTCTGTACCATTGTTACGTCCTGGTTTCTCCTTTGATCCATATACAGAGCTTCCTACTGAAACGCGTTTCAGAATAAGAATGACCACGCAATATGGCAATCGTAAAGTTGCTGCAAACGGCACTGATGATCCTGGTTATCCAAGATTCCAGTTTAGCACGGCTAACATCGCCACTAAAACACAGCAGTTGGATGTGGCCAAGAGTGCACTTGATTTAATTCGTGTTGTGCCTAACCCTTATTATGGCTTCTCACGTTACGAAACATCGCAGCTAGACAACATCGTTAAGATTACCAATTTGCCTCCACGATGTGTGATTACCATTTACAGCACAAATGGAACGCTGATTCGTCAAATTCGTAAAGACAATGCCGATACGTGGGTGCCTTGGGATTTGCGAAATCAATACAATGTGCCTATAGCAAGTGGTATTTACCTAATTCATATTGATGCTGGTGATGCTGGAGAGAAAATAATAAAGTGGTTCGGTGCCTTGCGTCCGGTAGATTTGAACTCATTCTAAAAGACCCTACTAAAGAGATAACGAATGAAAAGATTAGTAAAATCAACGTTAATCATAGTTTTGCTCGGTAGCATAGCGCTTCCACTTCGGGCAGGTAATCCACAGAGAACGGGTGCTGCTGGCGCTTCAGAAGTGCTTATCAATCCGTTTGCCCGAACCAGTGGTTGGGCAGATGCCAATATTGGTGGCGTTAAAGGGCTAGAGAGCATGTTTATGAATGTGGCTGGATTGGCACACACAGAAAAAACGGAGCTTATATTTTCAAATACGCAATGGTTAGTAAACAGTGGTATTTCCATAAATAACTTTGGTATTGCCCAGCGCGTAGGTCCAGGTGGTGTTTTGGGTATTGGTATTACCTCTTTTGATTATGGTGAGTGGGAAATCACTACTGAAGGTCAGCCTGAAGGTACTGGAGGAACTATTGCTCCTTCAGCGCTCATCATAGGTTTATCATACTCTCAGAAATTTACAGAGTCTATTTTTGGGGGAATTAATATCAAGCTCTACAACAGTACCATTACAAACCTGAATACATCAGGTGTATGCTTTGATGCAGGTGTACAGTACATTCCAGAAAAGGCACCAGAATGGAAGTTTGGCGTTACGCTGCGTAATGTGGGGCCAAGTATCAGATACTCTGGAGATGGTTTTGGTATTGTATTGCCAGTGCCTACATATGGAACTACTTACTCACAAGCCTGGGAGAGTCGCTCAGCGCAGTTTGAATTACCAACACAATTATTGTTGGGTGCAGCATATGACTTTACCTTAGGTGAAATGAGTCGCCTAACACTAGCAGCTGCGTTTACGTCAAATTCATTTGAAAAAGACACGTATAATCTAGGTGTAGAATATGGTTTCAAAACCTATTTTATGGTGCGTGCCGGTTATAAGATTTATGACAACCGTTTCGATGGTGCAACCTCAACTGCATTAACAGGCTTTACTGGTGGTTTTACTGTTGATATTCCATTGAATAAAAATGGATCTTCAACCTTTGGTATAGACTACAGTTACCGTACAACAAATCCATTTAGTGGAATCCATAATATTGGTGTACGCATTAACATTTAATCGTAACGTTTATAGTCGATAAAGCTTATTTTTACTTTTGTATTTGAAATGAGGCCATTTTATGGTCTCATTTTCTTTTAATGATTTAATAGCTATGAGTAAAGTTTCATACTACACACCAGAAGGCTTCAAAAAATTGAAGGAAGAGCTTGATCACATGAAGCGTGTGGAAAGGCCTAAAATTTCACAGCAAATTGCAGAGGCACGCGACAAGGGCGACCTAAGCGAAAATGCGGAATATGATGCCGCAAAAGAAGCTCAAGGGCTCCTTGAAATGAAAATCAGCAAGATGGAAGACCTTATGGCCAATGCGCGTATTATTGATGAATCGCTCATGGATAATAGCAAAGTGTTGGTGCTTAGCAAGGTTAAAATAAAGAATGTAGCCAATGGTAGCACGCTTCAATACACGCTTGTAGCAGAGCAAGAGGCAGATTTGCGTCAGGGCAGAATTTCAGTGAATTCGCCAATTGGCAAAGGTCTTTTAGGCAAGGCTGTTGGTGATATTGCTGAAATCAGCGTACCTAATGGCACCATGAAATTTGAGATTGTTGAAATTACTCGTGCCTAATGGCTTCCATCTTTACAAAAATTGTTCTTGGCGAAATACCAAGCTATAAAGTAGCAGAGGACGATAATTATCTCGCTTTTCTAGATATTTTCCCACTAAAACGTGGCCATGTTCTCGTTATCCCAAAACAAGAGGTAGACAATTTATTTGATTTAGAACCTACAGTTTACCAAGGGTTATGGGCGTTTGCACACAAAGTAGCAAAAGCGATTCCTTTAGCCATACCATGTACGCGCGTTGGCGTTGCTGTTCTAGGGATGGAAGTGCCCCATGCACACATACATTTAGTTCCTTTAGACACAGAAGGCGACTTAAATTTTGGAAACCCAAAGCTGCGCCTAACCCCCGAAGACTTTGAGGCTATAGCACGCGCTATTGCAGAACGCATGAATCCTTAGCCAATCTTTCTATTAGGGTTCTGCTTAATAAAAGCATCCCATCCAGATACCTGATTATTGCCACTGCCCGGCAGGCTTTGCTGATAGAAGTGGCAAGTGGCTACAGCAAGTGCATCTGTGGCATCAAGGGCCGCGCTTGTAAAAGTGCCATAAATGTTACCTAACATGGCGGCAACCTGATCTTTGGTAGCGCTACCATTACCTGTAACGGCTTGCTTAACACGTCTGGGGCTGTATTCTGTAACGGGAATATCTCTGCTCAATCCCGCAGCCATTACAACACCCTGGGCGCGACCGAGCTTGAGCATGCTTTGTACATTTTTACCGAAGAAAGGCGCTTCTAACGCCATCTCATCTGGATGATATTTCTCAATGACTTCTAAAGTTTGATCAAAAATTTGCTTAAGCCGTAAAAAGTGGTCGTCTTTTGGTTTGAACTTTAATATATCTAGTGCAATAAGCGTGGCGTTTTTTCCTGTAGCCTTTATTAAACCATAGCCCATTACTTGCGTGCCAGGGTCAATGCCAAGAATAATACGTTCTGATTTCGTCATATCACAAACTTAGAGCAATTTAGCTACCTTAAATCGCAGGTAATGGTTTTCCTCTTAATAAGTATCGTTTTAACGTTAGCTTATAGCTATTTTATGTATCGCATTGCAACGGGTTTTGCGGCATACGATGCTTTGGAAGCGCCAAAGCCCGAAGTTACCAGACCAATTTCAATCATCATACCAATTAGAAATGAGGCGCCTCATCTCAATAACTTGTTTTTCGCCTTAGATAGACTTTCATATCCAGCATCAAAATTTGAAGTGATTTTTATTGATGACCATAGCACAGATGCCAGTGCAGATTTGGTGTTAGAATGGATTGATAAAACTGAATGCCAAGCACAATTATTAACCAGCACGGGATTAGGGAAAAAACAGGCCCAGGCCCAAGGGATAGCGCAAGCTAAACATGAGCTCATTGTTTGTACGGACGCTGACTGTGAACCGCCAAGTGAATGGCTAAATGTTGTGTCTGTCACTTTTGAAAAGCCAAACATCATGCTCGCTTTTGGACCGGTGGCATATACGCAAAAGGTACCTCAGCTACAGCGTATAGAATTTATGGCCTTAATTGCAAGTACCATGTCTATGCTTAACTTAAAGTGGCCCGTAATGGGCAATGCTGCAAACATGGCCTTTAGAAAAGATGCCTATGAAAAGGCAAAGAAAGATTTAGAATCGTGGCAAACACCCTCTGGTGACGACACGTTTTTACTTCATGCCATAGGCAAAAACCCAACGGCAGTGGGCACTTTAAACACACCGGCTGCGTGCGTGAAAACCGTTGGTACAACAACAATTTGGGCGTTTATCCAACAGCGGTTAAGGTGGGCTTCAAAGGCCAAGTTTGTGAGTAACAAAACTTCTTTGATGGTTGGGGGATTGATATTTTCGGTGAATGCATTCTTATTGCTATCATTCTTGTTGTTTGTATTTGGCTATATCAGTCACAAGCCTTTTTTCTTGTTGTTTATTGTAAAGTTTAATTTAGACTTTACATTTATCAGGCGTGTTGCACCATTTTTTAGTGAAAAGGCACCTGCATTTAGTATTCTAATACAAGAATTGCTAAATATGATCTATGTAACCCTTATAGGCATATTTAGTCAGTTTTTGCCATATACGTGGAAAGGTAGGCGGTATTAAACTGGCAATCGCGCTGTTAAACTAGAAATATCGCTACCAGATGGTGTTTGATACAAGCGCAGGCCAAAAAATGCTGTGGCTGCAAATAGATGATCAAAAATGTCAGCTTGAATAACCTCGTAATCTCCCCAAACCGTTGTATTAGAAAAGCAATAAACTTCTAGCGGAATACCATTAGCAGTAGGTTGCAATTGCCTAACCATTACCATAAAGTTGGTGTCTATCCTTGGGTGGTTCTCTAAATACTTTTGAATGTAATTTCGATAAACGCCAATATTGGTTTGTCTACGGCCATTTATTGGTAAAGCGGTTTCGATATTTCGAGATTGATTAAAAGAATCTATATCGGCTTGTTTTGCTTCGATGTAGTTTTTCACCAATTGAACTTTAGCAAAACGTTCTAAATCTGCTTCAGAACAGAAGTTAATACTGGTAATGTCAATTAAAATGTTTCGTTTTATTCTGCGCGCACCCTCTTCTTTCATCCCACGCCAATTCACAAACGCATCATTCACAAACGCTTTTGCCGGTACAGAAGAGATTGTTTTGTCAAAATTCCGAACCTTTACCGTGGTTAAATCAATAGAAATTACGTCACCATCTACATCATATTTAGTAAGGGTTACCCAATCTCCCACACGCAATAAATCATACATGGTAATTTGAAAGTTCGCCAAAAGGCCAACAATACTATCCTGAAAAATTAGGATTAGAATAGCAGATGTACCGGCAAGTATACCTAACAATTTAGCGGCTTCTATACCAGAAATCACAGAGATTATGAATACCGCTGCAACGAAAAAAACCAGAATGCGAACCACTTGACTAACGGTGCGCAAAGGACTGTTAACAAGCTTTTCGCTGTTTATGGTTAAATCTTCGAAGGCCCTTAATGCTTTATTGGCCACCATAACAACCAGCACGATGATGTAAAGCGATACCAGTTTTTGAAGAACTAAAATGGTACCCGGTATATCATCAAACACAATTGGAAAGGCATAGTAAACTAAAAATGCTGGCAGTAGATGTGCCAGATTCCTAAAAACCTTACGCTCATAAAAATAATCGTCCCACTTGGTTTTAGACCGTTTTACGATGCGCGTAATAATGTTAAGAAGCACTTTGCGTGCAATAAAATCAGTAAGAAAGGCAATGATGGCAAGCAGGATTACATCTATGGTAATGGTAATAGCTGCGGTAAGCCATTCTGGCGTGTTTAGCTGGCTCAACCAAGTTCTTGTCCAATGATTCGGATTGATGATTTCAAGTAAATACATGCTAATAATGGCCGATTTTGGGCAAAGTTAAGGATTCGTAAAAAGTGCTATTTCGCAATCTCAACCACGGCAAAAGTTAGCTTGCTAGCGTAAAAATAACCCAAGCCCAATTGGTTAGGATTGTCTTTATTAACAATATTACCAAAAATAGGCGCGGGTGGCGGATCAAAAGTGCTGCCCACCTGTACGGTTTGTTGCTGTAATAATTCTAGAAAGCGATATCCTTCGCGACTTATTGAAGAAAGCTCAGCAATAAAAACATCGCCTGTATCTGCCGGGCCAGCTATGGTTACAGCAGGAAGATCAATATCATTAAAGCTTCTGCCGTCAATAAACTCGTCATTAAAAAAAGTGAGATCAAAAGGACTGGCATACAGTGAATCGTTTTTCCATAGGCGCTGCCGGTAATAATCACCCAACCCTGCGGGTTCAGTAAACATTACATAAGCATAAAACCCTTCTTCAATAAAAGGTTGCCGTGGTTGGTATTTAGCATACGTGCTATCTGCTTCTGGCACACGGCTCATAAGCTCTGGTGAAGATACCCAAGTAGAGTTTGCAAAGTAGGGGTGGCCTTCTGGAAAAGTTACTTCTACATGATAGTACTTACCTTCTGTTCCGCGAAACGGGTGTTCATAGTAACCAGGTAAAGTGTCGTTTTCTAGGAGTTGCGCAACCTCAATGCTATCTTCAAACAGCGTAACTATACAATTGCTCATACCCGGGTTGGATGCGCTGCTCAGGTAATTCACGGTAGCCATTACCTGCACATGCACGGGTAACGTATCGGTTACTCTGCCATTAATAATAACCCGCTTTTCACCCTCTGGGATATCAATGTCTATTACATCTTGACACCCTACCAGCGCAATAAATAGTGTGAATAGAAAAATATGTGGAAGTGATTTCATATTAGAATGAGAAGTTATAGGTGATTGAAGGAATGGCAGATGCAAAAATGCTTAACCGCACAGCTTCCGTTTGTCCGGTATCTGAATTTTGTCTAAAAAACACGCTGTAAGCATTTCTACGCCCATAAACGTTATAGACGCCAAAATTTAAACTGTGCATATAGCGCTTTCCTTCTTTTTTGCTGAAATGATAGTTTGCGGCAATGTCTAGTCTATGATAATCTGGTATGCGTTGGGTGTTGCGGTTAATGGTAACTGGATAGGCAATGGTTTCAAAGTACGCTCTACTTTCTGGTGGCGTCATTGGTCTTCCGGTTTGATAGGCGAAGTTTAAAGACACATCCCATTTTTCAGAGAATGAATACGAACTAACAAAGGTGAAGTCGTGGGTTTTGTCATAGTTTGCGGCATACCATTCACCATCATTAATCCATTCTGTGGGATCAATTCCGCGGTCTACTTGCCTTTCTGTGCGTGCAAGGGTGTAGCTAATCCAACCAGTAAATTTCCCCGACTTTTTTTCTAACATCATTTCTAGACCATACGCCCTACCTCTGCCGTTTAGAAGTTCTGTTTCTATGTAATCTGTAAAAATGAGGTTGGCGCCATTTTTATAATCGATTAGATTTTTAAAGTCTTTGTAATAGCTCTCTAAGCTAATAGTAAATTGATTTTCGAACAGGCCTTGAAACCACCCTAAAGCAATTTGATTTGCAATTGCCGGTTGTATATATGCACCCGCAGGCCGCCACACATCTATAGGTGTTGGGGTTGTGCCATTGCTGATTAGCTGTATAAATTGTCTATTTCTGTTATAACTAAATTTTGCCGAGGCTTGTGGCGTTACTCTAAAGTTTAAGGCAACGCGTGGTTCAAAGCCATCTAAACCACCATAGGTTTTAATAACCTCACCTCTAGCAAAATCCTCTTCACCAATAACATTGTTATCATTTATGGCATTATCGCCATAATAACGAATGCGCCTTCCACCTAAATTATAGAACCACGCATAGCGCAAACCTGTAGAAACGGTGAGTCTAGAATTTACCTGCCATTCATCATTAATATACAGTGAAGGCTCAAGCGCATACTCGCGTTGCAATGTGGCATTAAATACGCCGCTAATAACGCCAGGGTCAAACACGTAATAGGTAGCTTCTGCACCAAAGTTTATGGTATGCTTGTTAGTGGCGTACCACGTAAAGGCATTTTTGGCCATATAATTGCGGATGCGGCTGGCCCAATTGAATGAGGTAATGTCTGCATCTGGCGTACCAAGGCTATACGTATAATCGCTGTACACACCTGTTAGATTCATGAATAACTTTGGCGTAATCAGGTAGTTCCAGCGGATGGTAACAGTACCATTACCCCAGCCAAAATCAAAAAGATCATTTGCCCCAAATAAGTCTCTACCGTAATAGGCGCTTAGATATACCTTGTTGCGGGGATTAATTTCCCAACTCACTTTACCATTAAAGTCATAGAAATAGAGCTTTGTATTGCTCAATTCTGGGTTATCGCTCAAGCCAAAAAACACGTCTTGATAGCTGCGTCTGCCAGCAAGCATAAAGCTAACTTTATCTTTTACCAAGGGGCCTTCAAGCAACAAGCGTGTGCTAAGCAACCCTATGCCGCCATCGCCAGAAAAGCGCTGGCTGTTACCGTCTTTTTGACGCACATCTAGCACAGAACTCAAGCGCCCACCATATTGTGCGGGCATACCACCTTTAAAAATTTTAACGTCTTTAACGGCATCACCATTAAAAATACTGAAGAAACCAAAAAGATGAGATGAGTTAAACACAGGGGCATCATCTAATAAAATTAGATTTTGATCAACGTTACCGCCACGTACATTAAAACCATTGGCACCTTCGCCTACCGTGCTAATACCAGGTAATAGGGTTAATGTGCGCACAATATCTACCTCCCCTAAAAATTGGGGTATCTTCTTTATTTCCTTAGCGCTTAGCTCAGCAACGCTCATTTGAGGTTTGGTCAATTTGTCTTCAATGCGCTTATCTGTAACTTCAACTTCTTGCAGTTGTTCCGTTTCTACCTCTAGGTTTACAGTGCGTGTGGTATTGCTTTTAAGGTCTACTGTTAAGCGTAGAGGTGCATAACCCAAGTATGAGTAAACCACGGTGTATGTGCCGGCAGGCACGCTAAGTGAGTAAAATCCATAGGCGTTAGTTACGGTGCCATACCTAGGGTTTTCGGTATAAATACTTACGCCAATAAGGTCTTCGCCATTGGCAGCGTCTCTAACATAACCGCTTATGGTAACTGTTTGCGCGCTAAGCAATAATGTACAGCATAGAAAAAAGCTGGTTAATAATGATTTAATCATGGAATGTGGAGGTGAATTTTTGTGTTTTGCGCGGTAAAAGTAGTAGTGCCCATATGAGGCAACCCTTAAGGCTATGTTAAATAGTTTTTATTGTATGGGGTTAAAACAGATTTAGAATGCTATTGTTGTATTTTCAACCACTATTTTGAGAATGAACACTACCATGACAAAGAGAGCTTTGCGCGCCCTAGTAGCGCTGCTTGTTGTAGGTGCCATATTTGTTGGTTTTAAATATGCTGACCGCCCTGCCCAAAAAGACGAAATAATTATCAGTTTGGTTCAAGACGCCTTATCCCAATTTCATTTTAAGCCTAAAGATTTGAATGATGATTTGTCGCGTCAGGTTATGGCTGAATTTTTGAAAAATTTAGACGGTAACAAGCTTTTCCTTATAGCCCCAGAAATTGCGCAGATCAAGGCATATGAAAATGACTTAGATGATCAGTTTAAAAAAGGCAGTAGTGCTTGTTTTGATATAAGCTACGAGTTTTTACAACAAGGCATCTTACGGGCAGAGGGGATGTATACCACCCTTCTTGATGCGCCTTTTGATTTTAGCATTGAAGAGTTTACCGCGAGCAATCCGGAAACGATAGTATGGGCAAAAAACGAAAAAGAACTAACAGACTATTGGCGCAAGTATTTGAAATGGCGTGTGGCTAATAGAATTTATTCAAGACATGCCGCATTTGAAGAGGCTATTGCCGATGGCGAAGAACGCGAGCCCTGGGATTTTGAAAAAGAAGAGGCAGATGCGCGGCAGAAAGAACGTGAAAATATAGATGAGTGGTTCGATAATTTAAAAGACATTGAGCGCATAGAATGGCTTGGGGTGTATGTAAACGCGTTAACCCAAGTATTTGACCCGCATACAGAATACATGCCGCCACAGCAACAAGAAGATTTTGAGGTAAACATGACTGGCCAGTTTGAAGGCATTGGTGCCCAGTTGCGCAAAGACGGAGAATATATTGTTGTAGAACGCGTAATTACAGGCAGTGCAAGTTGGCGTCAGGGCGATTTAGAGCCTGGGGATAAAATTATTGCAGTTGCACAAGCAGAAGATGAGCCGGTTGATGTTGTTGGCTGGCGCATTGATAAGGCGGTAAAAATTATTCGCGGAAAAAAGGGCTCTGAAGTGCGCTTAACAGTACGCAAAAAAGATGGCACTCGTATGGTGATACCAATTATCAGAGATGTTGTGGAGCTAGAAGCCACCTTTGCGCGCTCTGCTATTTTGGGCGAGGATAAAAAAGTAGGCTACATCCGGTTGCCAAAGTTCTATGTAGACTTCTACAAAAGCACCAATCACAATTGTACGCAAGATGTTAAAGAAGAAATCGCCAAACTTAAAGATGATGGTGTAGAGGGGCTCATATTCGACTTGCGAAATAATGGCGGCGGATCTTTAGATGCAGCAATAGAAATTGTTGGTTTGTTCATTGAGCGGGGCCCCGTTGTACAAGTAAAAAGTTATAACCAAGATGCACGCGTAAAGCAAAATAGAGACAGCCGCGTGTATTGGGACGGGCCACTTGTTGTTTTGGTAAATGACTATTCGGCTTCTGCAAGTGAGATTTTTGCCGCAGCTATTCAAGATTATGGTCGCGGCATTATCATGGGTACAAAATCTACCTTTGGTAAAGGCACCGTGCAAAATGTACTTAATCTTGATGATGCCATTAAGGGTGGCCAGTTTAGCACCTATGCACCTATAGGAGCACTAAAAATAACTACCGATAAGTTCTATCGCATTAATGGCGGCACCACGCAATTAGAAGGCGTAAAGCCGGATATTGTACTTCCAGATGCTTATGAGTTTATCAAAACAGGCGAGAAAGAATATCCGTATGCCTTAGCTGTTGATGAAATTCCGGCTGCGAAATATAGTTTATGGAATAGCGATGCATATCCATCCGTAATTAAAGCGAGCCAAGCCCGTATCAACGCCAACGAACGGATGCAGAAGAACCGTGAATATGCACGCTGGTTAAAGCAACAGCGTGAAGATCAAGACATCCCACTAAACTATAATGCATTTAAGCAGTGGCAAGATGAAACTGACGCAATGGCTGAAAATTATAAAAACCTAAACCGCAGTGATGATTCGTTGGCAACGTGGTCACTTGCTGCACAGCAAAGATTGTTCTTAGAAGATACCATGACCAAAGCAGACTATCAGCGGTGGTTTAAAGGGCTTAGCAGAGATCTTCAGTTGCAAGAAGCTGTTATGGTTGTGGATGATTTGGCTCAATAAATTTTCAAGGCGCAAAACACGTCTAGGCTTGGTGTAAAATAATGAGACGTATGCTGTTGTGGAAGAAGTTAGACGGCCCCGGTAAGTGGTCTGTCAGGTACATAGCAAGCGTGGTTTTACTCGCCCTTTTTGCCTATTTTTTTATTCCAGACCGTAGCGCTTCTGCCAATACCATGCATGTAGAAATAGCGGCCGAACAGCCGGGTTTTCAAACTTTTGTGCTCAAACAAACATCCTCAAATAAACCAACATTTTTACAGCGTTGGTTTTTAGGGAATGCGCAAATTGCCTCAGAACAAGTGGTTGCAGATTATTATCAAAAAGAAGACACGTTGTTTTTTCAAACAACCAAAAATGCACCTTGGAGCAAAATTTATATCGCAGAAGGGCAAACTTTGTCCCCTACACTAGAAGAGCGCACATTCATCTTAGGAACAGATACTTACGGTCGCGATTATTTTAGTCGTTTAGTGCTTGGTGCACGCATTAGTCTTTCTGTGGGATTTATTGCCGTAATCATTTCGCTCTGTATAGGTATTCCACTTGGTGCCTTGGCAGGCTATTATCGGGGATTTACAGATAAAGTAATCATGTGGCTCATCAATGTTATTTGGAGTATCCCCACATTACTAATGGTTATTGCGTTAACCTTTGTGTTGGGCAAAGGGTTTTGGCAGGTTTTTGTAGCCGTAGGGCTTACCATGTGGGTAGAAGTGGCCCGCGTAGTGCGTGGTCAAGTACTCAGCATTAGAGAAAAGGAATATGTAGATGCAGCGCGGGTGCTTGGATTTAGCCATTTGCGCATACTATTAAAACATGTGTTGCCTAATGCGCTTAGCCCGGTTATCGTAATTTCTGCTGCTAATTTTGCAAGTGCAATTTTAATAGAAAGCGGACTAAGTTTTCTCGGTATTGGGGCACAACCGCCACTGCCGAGCTGGGGCGGTATGATTCGTGATCATTATGCTTATATACTCATGGGTAATCCATACCTCGCCTTGTTGCCAGGTATTGCCATAATGTTGGCAGTCTTGGCGTTTATGACTTTAGGTAATAGCTTGCGCGATGCGCTTGATGTAAAGTTAACGCCAACCAAGGTTTGATTAAGTTTTGTAAATGAGCAATACGCCTTACTTTAATAACTAAATAAAATGAAACATGAAAAATATTGAGCATATAGGCATTGCCGTAAGTGATCTTGAAGCAAGTAACGCGCTTTTTACGGCTATTTTAGGAAAACCCCCTTATAAATCTGAAACTGTAGAAAGCGAAGGAGTAACCACTTCTTTCTTTGAAGTTGGCGCTACAAAAATTGAATTGTTAAAAGCTACACATCAAGATAGCCCGATTGCTAAATTTATCGCCAAACGTGGCGAAGGCATTCATCATATTGCGTTTGAAGTTGAAGACATCATGGCTGAAATTGCCCGACTTAAAGACCAAGGGTTCACGTTGTTAAATGATGAACCAAAGCAGGGAGCAGATCACAAACTGATTGCATTTATGCACCCAAAATCATCTAATGGTGTTTTAATAGAACTTTGTCAAGATCGTAAATAACATCTTTTTGTGGGTTGAAATGCCAACCTCGAATGCCCAAAGCCTTGGCAGCAACTATATTTTCTTCTGTATCATCAATAAAAAATACAGCCTCTGGCGAGAGCTGTTGTTCATCAAGCACATGATTGAAAAAGGAGTGTTCTGGTTTTCGCTTACCGATGTGATGGCTATAATATACGCTAGTAAATGACTTCATCAGCTGGTTGTACGTAAACCGACCGAGGTGTTGTTTGATGTATTCTTCGTGTTCTGGATTAATATTGCTGACCAGAATAAGTTTATAACGCTTAGAAAGTCTTCTTAAAAATGGTATGACCTGATTGGGTAAGGGTAAAATCATAGCATTCCACGCTTGCCAAATACTCGCGGCATGCGCCTTATATTTTAGTTCTCCAGAAATCGCTCTTATGAATTCTTCTGATGAAAGCTCACCGCGCTCCCAAGCATGAAAAAGAGGATGATTTTTATGCAAGGTTTTTTTTGCCCCTAAATTTTTAAAGCCGGCATAAGTTGCATCTACATCTAGTGGTAAAAGCACATTGCCAAAGTCAAACCAAACAGATTTTACTATATCGTTTTTCATAGGTGCAATTTAATGGCTAATCATGTTGGTTGTAGATAGTCATTTTACTAATTACGAGCTGTACGTTCATCAAAAACAGGTAATTCATATTGTTATTGTAGAGTTGATTACACACGCAAACATCACATTAAAACGTTGCATTATATGCGTAGAAGGGCTTTTTTTGGCGAGTACATCGTCTGTTAATAGATGTTAAGTTGCTGGCAGAGCTATAATTGTAAACAAACTTTATAAACCGTTTCAAATAAGGCTTAAAACGTTTATTTTCGCACCCGCTAAAAAGCCTCGGGCCTATAGCTCAGTTGGTTAGAGCACCTGACT
>CAYQDW010000022.1:0-35765 GCA_964416385.1 uncultured Cryomorphaceae bacterium
ATTGCTGGCAATATATCGGCTTGGTTGTACCTGAAATTAGGCCAGTCTTCAAGTTCCCAATGATAAGCCATGAGCCGATTAGTGATTTTATTCGGCTCAAATATACGTCATTTATGAGCCGATTAGGTTCCTCCATCGGCTCAAGCTAATTTTCCCTTTTTCGTTTTGAAACGACTCCTTTTCGTCTCCAATACCCTGAACTAAGGCAAAACGTTGCTTTTCGCACGTAAATTAAGTTCCTTTTTTAAAAACAAGATTAACATAACGCCTTTAGCTCTTGTGGTTTTTCTTGGTTTTTAAACCAACACCCACTTTCCGTCCGGTGGCACAACCTCAAATTCTGGCGGACCGGTAAAGTTTCGCTCTACAAAATCATCAAGCAAATCGCGGGTTTTATGGCTGAGTAGTTGCGCCATTTCGTCCATCGCGGTAAGTGATATAGCAAAGGGATAATGGCTTTTTAACATTTTTTTTCCATGACCACGGGCAACTATCGCAAACTCTTGTTCCTCCGCTAAATCGTGGTTTTTAATCATGCAAGTACTTAGTCTTTCACTTAAATCGCGTTCGTCTAAGCCATCGCGTCCCAGCATACTTTGGGCAAAGTAGTTCTGAAGGTTTTTAGCACTTTCTTCAGAGAATTCATCGCGCATATCGCCCGCACAGACATCGCAAACAGCATATTCAAAAAGCACCTGTGGTTTATCTGTATTAGGGTAGCGTTTAAAGACCTTTTCAAGTGTATAGCCAACGGGTGGTTCTAGGAGGCTTTTGCCACATTGCTTACAATGATCAAATGGAATGCCCTCAACTGTATATAATTCCTTCGGCATCTCTTCACGATCTTCAAACAAGAAAAACTCCATAATTGCTAATTTCAGCGAAAGATAGGCGGAAGCTCTTTGGCGCACAACTTTACAACGCAGTTCTGGTTATCTTCATCATTATGAAAGTACTTCTAACAGGCGCAAATGGTTATATCGGCAAACGCCTATTGCAACAGTTGGTGCACGAAGGCCATGAAGTTTGGTGTTGTGTACGTGAACCACATCGCTTTTCTGTAAACGCCAGTATGCGGCCTAAAATTCATGTTTTACAAATTGACTTTTTAGCGCCTGGTGAAGTATCTTTTCCAAAGGACATAGATGCGGCATACTATCTCATACATAGTATGACCAGTACCAAAAGTGATTTTCAAAAATTAGAAGAGGAAAGTGCTCGAAACTTTGTGCGCCTTGCGGATGCATCTGGTGTTAAACAAATAATTTATCTCGGTGGTCTAGTAAGCGATGTTGTTCTTTCTGCGCACTTAAAAAGTAGGCAAGCAGTTGGCAATATCTTGCGTAATGCAAAAGCCAAGCATACTATTTTACAGGCCGGTATTATTGTGGGTAGCGGCAGCGCGAGTTTTGAAATAATTCGTGATCTGGTTGAAAAACTACCTATAATGATTACACCAAAGTGGTTAAACACAAAATGCCAACCTATTGGGATTAGAAATGTGCTTCAATATCTTACCGGTGTTTTAGGTGAAGAACGTTGTTATAACCAGACTTTTGATATTGGCGGTCCAGACATTCTCACTTATAAAGAAATGCTTTTACAATTTGCCGAAGCGCGTAAATTAAAACGCTATATCGGTATTGTTCCTGTAATGACACCAAAGCTGAGCAGCTATTGGTTGTATTTTGTTACCAGTACGAGTTATAATCTGGCTGTTAATTTGGTTAACAGTATGAAAATAGATGTAATCTGTAAGGAAAACAGAATACGCGATATTATTCCAATAGAAACCATTAGCTATAGGGGTGCTGTTGAAATGGCGTTTGCTAAAATTGAGCAAAACGCCATTATTAGTAGTTGGAAAGATGCCTATAACTACCGCGGACAATTTGATCCGCAAGAGTTTTTACAAGTACCAGAGTTTGGCGTTTTTGCAGATAAAAAGCAAATGAGTATAGTTCCCGAAAGAAAAGAACAAGTTGTTAGAAATATTTTCGCCATTGGCGGAGATAGAGGCTGGTATTATGCAAATTGGCTTTGGCGTATGCGCGGCCGTCTAGATAAATTGGTTGGCGGTATTGGTTTGCGCAGAGGTAGAACAAGTTTAACAAATATTAATCCTGGCGATGCTCTAGACTTTTGGCGGGTTATTGCTGCAGATCAAAATCGCATGCGCTTACTTCTTTTCGCAGAAATGAAATTACCGGGTGATGCATGGTTAGAGTTTAAACTTAAAGAAGAACAAGGTGCTTTAATCCTCTATCAAACGGCCACTTTTAGACCTCATGGGCTTTGGGGTAGGGTTTATTGGTATAGCGTTTTGCCTTTTCACTTTTTCATATTTGGTGGTATGATTAAAGGAATAGTTAATTATAATACAAGAGAAAACTAATGCCGTTTAACGCATGAAGTGGCAGACAGAAACCGAAATACCCCAGTATCCTTTTACTATTAAGCATAGCAGTAAGATTCTTTTATTAGGGTCTTGTTTCGCTCAAAACATAGGTGATTTGTTAACCTATTATAAGTTTAATGCTTTGCAGAATCCGTTTGGGATAGTTTTTAATCCGCTTAGTTTACGTAGGTCTGTAGACCTATTGTGCAGTAATAAAACCTATCAATTAGAAGATTTAAATCAAAACAATGGTTTGTTTTTTAGTTACGACCATCACAGTTCTTTTAGTGACACTAGTGCAGAAAAGACCCTTCTTAAAATTAATACAGCACTACAAGATGCGCGTTTAACACTGCCTAAAACAGATGTTGTTTTTATAAGCCTCGGAACCGCATTTTATTGGGAATTACTAAAAGATAAACGCCTTGTAAATAATTGCCATAAACAACCAAATAAGCTTTTTGAACAAAAATGTGGGTCAGTAAGTAAAGTTATCGAGGCGCTAAAAGACAGTATTGAATTATTACAAAAATCTAATTCAAGAATTAATATCGTTCTAACTGTTAGTCCTATTCGTCATTTAAAACACGGTAGCGCAGGTAATCAATTAAGCAAAGCAACGCTTTTGGTTGCTGTACATGAGTGCGTTCGCAATTATGACTTTGTGCATTATTTTCCTAGTTATGAACTTGTTTTAGATGATTTGCGTGATTACAGATGGTATGCAGAAGACCTCATCCACCCTAATAAAATGGCAATAAAATACATCTGGAATAAATTTAAAGACGCGCTTTTTAATGAAGAAACTATTAAACTACTCAAAGAAATTGAGAAAATTAACAACTTGATGGCGCACCGCGTTATGCATATGAGCGATAACCAAACAGAAAATATCTTATCAAAAATTAACGCACTTGCAGCGCAAATCCCATTAGATTTTAATGATGAAATAACACGTTGGAAGCGTAGCCTTGATCTAGAGTAATATGTTTGGCGCCAAATTAATAACGCCCTAAACAGTAAACGATACCAATGGAAAGTATGTTGATATCGGTGCGTGTGTTTACAAGTTCATAAGAGGCATATCCCTCAGAATCTATTACAATGCTTGAAGTGTCTAGGTATTCTACTAATCCGCCATAAGCGTTTTCCCATCTTAAATCAAGTAACAGACTTTCTTTAATTTTAACATGTATACCTACATTAAATCCGTAACTGATGGCTACTTTAGTTGTTCTGTCATAATCTATTTCAGGGTCTAAACCATCGTTATAGTCAATTTCTGTGCGCGTGGTTACTGTAAAAAAGCGCGGCCCAATAAATACACTTGCATAAGGTAAAACAGGCTTGTCGTAAATATTCATTAGATCAAAACGCGCAAAAAAATGAACAGGCATCATACTACCGCGTACGATTGTATTAATATCTAATACCCCTAAAGAATCTCTGATCGTTACATCGCGTTGTTTATTACCAAGCCAGAAATATCTAAATCCTATACCCGCGCGTAATGGTTTTTCTTGAAATAATGGTGCATTTACTTCTGCAGATAAACCAAAAAAAACATCTTTTTCACTATTGATCTCAGCAAATTGCCGTGCAGGTAAAGCAAAGTCTAACGCACCTTTAATCTGCCATGTTTGATCTAAATATTGCGCCTGACTTATAGAACACGCCAACCATCCAAATAAAACTAACTTAAGTCTTAAATGCCCTTGTATGCTTTTTAAGCAAGATGTATTCTTTACTAAGTTTTGAGTTTTGATATCTGTACTTATTTATGAGTTAATACCTAGAATGACAGCTGCTTTTAAAATACCTGCAACAGACAAACTATCAGTAATTTCTCCGCTTAATACCATTTTGTAAGCTTCTTTAAGTGATAATTGTCTAAGTTGTAAGTCTTCTGTTTCTTCGGGCATTTTGGGCACCTCATATACATCTGTTGCAATATAAATCAACGCCCTTTCATCGCTAACGCTATTGCTTAGATCCATTTCTAAAATAAGCTCCCATGTTTTGGCTGCTAAACCAACTTCTTCTTGTAATTCTCTTTTAGCACTCAGTAAAGGGTCTATATTTAGAGGACCGCCCCCTTCTGGTATTTCCCAGCTGTATTTGTTTTGAGGATAACGATGTTGGCCAACCAACCAGGTGTTTCCATGTGCATCTACAGGGATAATACCTATGGCTAAATTTTTAAAATGTACCACACCATAAATGCCTTTACCCCCATTAGGATTTATGACATCATCATGAAATACAGAAATCCAATTGTTGTCATATTTACTGGTTCGCTTTATCCGCTTCCAATTCCCGATCAACTCGTTTTCCATAAGTTATTTTTTCTCCGTTTAGCTCTACTTCTTCACCGTTTTCATATCTAATAGTAAGGCGTACGTTACCGCGCTCATCTAAGTATTCCCAAAGACCATCGCGTATGCCAAGTGTATACTTACCCCTGCGTTTTGGTAAACCATTAGGATGGTAATACTTATGAATACCATTTTCTATGCCGTTTAAAAAATCTCCTTCAAAAGCAATTTTGCCGTTATCTAGATATTGTTGCGTCCAAGTACCTTGTTTTTCGCCTTCAAAGTACTTTCCTGATTCTTTAATGGAGCCAATCATATAAGTCCATATACCATCTTTAAATCCTTCTACATAATTACCTTGGGCAATAACTTGTCCACTATCAGAATATTCAATGGAAGGCCCTTCTTCGTAACCATCTATATATTCTTCTTCTAGTCTTAGCTGTTTATTTGCGTAATACCAGCGCCAAGTGCCCTCAGGTAGATCGTTGGTGAAATCACCTATTTGTTCTATGGTTCCATCAGGAAAATAATATTTCCAAGTTCCTTCCTTTTTGTTGTTTCTGTATTTTCCTTCCTCTTTAAGTGTGCCGTCTTCATAGAAGTATTTCCACATGCCTTGTTTACGCCCTTGTTCATCAAATATGCCCTGTGCTAAAAGAATGCCGTTGGCGTATTGCGCTGAAGCTATCACGTTACCCTCATCGTCATATGTTCTATGTATGCCTTCTTTTTTATTATTTCTATATCCACCAATGCTTTGTAGTTTGCCGGTTTCAGGATTAATTGTTCTTCGAATATCAATTTTTGCTACTTCTTGAGCATCATCCACCAAAACGCCATTAATCCACTTCTCAATTCTTAGTAGGTTGCCGTCTTTGTTATAATATTTCCAATACCCGTGTTTTAAGTCATTTACATAAAGGCCTTCGTTACGAATATTCATGTCGGGGTAAAAAGTCATCCATAATCCCGTACGCTTACGGCTTTCATCGTATCTGTTAATATCTTGGTCTTTTACCAATACGCCGGCTTTAAAAGTTTTAAGGCTGATAACGGTTCCTGCGGTATCATAAATATATCCTAATCCTTTCTCGCGACCATTTACAAACGGTATTATTGATTTTACTGAGCCATTTAAATGGTATTCTACAGTGTTACCATTTTTTACATCCGCCTTAAAAGCTTCTCTTTTTGCTTCGGTTTTTCCGCGATATGTTACACGAAAGCCGTCTTTTTGGTCTTCTTTGTAATCTATAGTGGCTGACAAAATACCCTCTGGCGAATAAAACTTCCAGGTACCTGTTAATTTATAATGCTCTCTATTGCCTTCTGTTTTTATGTTACCGTTTTGATAATAACTTATCCAATAGCCATCCGGTTTGCCTTGGCGGAGTGTACCTTTACTACTTACTTGTCCGTTTTCAAAATAATATTCTACGGGCACCAAAGTATCACGCTCTTGTGCCGATAATTGCTGAAGAAGTGTTGTTATGAACAAGAGTATATAAAAAGAAAGATTTTTTAAAAGAGACATAGTTATAGTATTGTCTTGTTAATATGGTTAAAAAGTTATGTTGTATTTACTTGCTTGTTGTAAATAAAGGTATTTATCGATCTGTTATTAACGGTTTTTTAGAGCTTAAATATCTGGTGATCAATTAATTTTTAGAGTTTATTAACAGTTGTGAATATAGGTTTAGTATCATGCTTTGTGGATATAATGTTAAAGAAGATTTGTGGATATAGTTTATGTTTTTTGAAGATAACTTGGTAAAAATTGGTAGCCAATTATTTTGTTGCTTGGAAATATTGATTCGTTATAATTTTTTTTGAGTTATTAAATTTGAGTTGTTGAATGTAATGAACAGGTTATGGTCATTACACTAACAAATTATGAACTGCGTAGTCCAAGTAATATTTGAACTTTGACCAAAATAAAATAAGTAATGAAAATAGCTGTAGGTGCTGATCACGCTGGGTATGAGATGAAAAAAGCAATCATTGAATGGTTAGAAAAGAATAAAATAGAAGTTATTGATTTTGGTGCTTATAGTGAGGATCGCGTAGATTATCCAGACTTTGCGCATCCTGTTGCTTTGGCTGTAGAAAATAATAATGCTGATTTAGGAATAGTTGTGTGTGGTAGTGGAAATGGAATAAATATGGCAGTAAATAAACATCAAGGTATACGTTCAGCGTTGTGTTGGTTACCAGAGCTTGCAGCTCTGGCAAAAGAGCATAATGATGCGAATGTTCTTGCTTTACCGGCTAGGTTTATAACTACAGAAACAGCTTTGCAATGCTTGGAAGTTTTTCTAAAATCAAAATTTGAGGGTGGCAGACATGAAGGTAGAGTAGCTAAGATTGGTTGCGTATAACTTTAGAAATGTAGGTGCTTAAATCTTGTTCTTTAATAATTATTTCATAATTGCGCAAATTTCTATGGTCGCCAAAGCCCGATTCAGATGTGTATATAATGTTTCTCTTTAGGTCTACCTTTTTGTCTCTAAGAGGGTAGTTAAGCGCTGTAGTCCAGAACTGAAGTGGTTTATTACCATATATGCGGTCTGTTGTATTTAATGAGACAGCTGTAATCATTGAGTCTAAAGCATGGCGCACAGAAAAACCAAAATTTTTTAAAAGTGAACTACAATACTCATTTGGCTGCGCATAGCAAGCTTGCGTAAAAACGGAATATAAACTAGGCGAATAAGGATTAATGAATACTTCTGTTTTAAGTGGAAAGGCGTGGTTATAGTGAGAAATAATATTAGCATTTAGACCTTCAGCTATCACAATAAGTGAGTCCTGGTAAGTTGTACTTAGGTAATTTAGAAACTCGCTGTACAAATTTTTTCTATTTTCCACATCATCTAGCTGTTGTTGCCGCTCACGGTTTTCAGGACTTAGAAAGGAAATGGTAATAACTCTATTCTTTTTGGCTAGATTGGTAAGAAAGGTTTCTGAGATAACGGAGTTTAAATTCTCCGGAATACAAACCACAAGTGGAAGGGTTTTATTATTTAAGTTATAAGAGTTTACTAAACAATGTTCATCTTGATAATCATAAACACTTTGTTGTTTAGAGGTTTTGCAATTTACCGTTAGCAATACAATCGTGACGATTTGAATTACCTGAATACCTTTGCGTTTTATAAGATAGCGCATCTTTGTACATGAAGTTTGATAGGTATGCGAAGGTAGAGTATAAGGATGAGGAATGTACTGTTAATAGAATAGATGCTGTAAAGTGAGTAATACTACAAGAGACATTATAGATAAAGAATTAAAAAGATTCAAGCAAAAATTTTGGTTGTCAGAATTGCTTAAAGGTCTTATGATTTTTATCGGCACTGGTGTTGTTTGGGTGGTAATTGTTTCAGTATTAGAATATTTCTCTTGGTTAAGTACAGATCAACGGGCATTGCTCTTTTGGTTGACGTCATTTATTGTTGTGGTTTTATTGATGTATTACGTATTAAGGCCTCTTTTGCACCTCTTTATAAAAGGAAACGGTATATCAAACTACACGGCTGCACGTTATATAGGCCAAAATATATATGAGGTAGACGACAGGTTGATTAATTATCTTGAGTTGCGCAGTGAGAGCATCAATAGTGATTTAGTGGATGCTGGTATTGTGCAAAAGGAAAAATCTTTAATTGAGTTTTCTTTTAGTGATGCGATCTCATATTATCTATTAAAGCCATTTCTTTTATTTCTCATTGTCCCTTTAGCTATGGGGTTGTTTTTTTTGGTTAACCAACAGTGGTATATTGTTAAGGAGGGTGCGTCACGTTTGTTAAATTATAATCATAGTTATGAAAGGGCTTTCCCTTTTGAGGTTTCTTTTTCTAATGATCTTGTAATAAATGAAGGAGAGAATATTAGCATTGAGGTTAGTTTTTTTGGTGATTTTATTGCGGAGGAAATTGAGGTCGTATCGAACAGTAGAAGTTTAAGTTTTAAAAAGGTGTCTACACATTTGTATCGGCTTGACGCCTTTGGTGTTACAGAGGAGGTTGATTTTAGGTTTCTTTATGATGAGGCTTATTCTAAGTCATATAAGATTCATGTAAAAAAGCGGCCGGTAATCGGTCGTATTTGGATATATGTACAGCCACCGGGATATACAGGCGTAGAGTCTTTTTTTATCGACAATGCTAAGGAAATTGAAATTCCGGCAGGAAGCATGGTTAACATCTTTTATAACTTTAAAAACATTGAGAACCTTGCTCTATATGCATCTGATAGTAGTATTGTAATTAATGCATACAATCAAGGAGATACTATTGCTTTTATACCGAAGCAGAATATGACTCTATCAGCCAGAGGAGGGGGCGATTTACTAAATGAAATAGATTTGTCGCTAATTCAGGATCGCGCTCCTGTCATTGAGGGGCGTATAGATAGTTTAGCAAGTGAGGTAAAGCTTGCCATAAGTGCAAATGATGATTATGGAATAGAAGAAGCTTCCATTAATTTTGGTTTTATTAACGGTGTAGAGCGTATTGAGAATCTATCTATAATAAAAAACGCTGTCCAGACTACATTCAGTTTTGATAAGGCACTATTTAAAGATATTGAGCAGATAGAGTTATCCGCAGCCGATAAGTTAAGAAAAGTTACTAAGCTGATTTATAAATTGGATAGAAAGCCATCATCTATAGATGATGAGTTGAAAGGTCTAGCCGGGTTGATGGATGACATAGTATCTACTAATGAAGAATTGAAACAGGCGTCAAGCGAGCAATCGAATGGAAACAAGCGTTTGGCATTACTAAAAAAATCAAAAGATTTAAAGGCAAAGACAACCGAATTAAAGCAGAAAGGTGAACAGGATATTTCTAGGCTTGAAGAACTTGCTATGAAACTGGAAGAATTGTTAAGAGATCAAGAGATATCAGAAAAAACGGTTAAAGAAAGCATTTCAGATAAAGAAATAGACGCGGTTATTAAGGCACTAGAAAAGGAGTGGGCTATTTTAGAGACAATAGCAGCATTGAAAACATTAGATAAGGAATTAGAAAGAAATGAAGCACCTAGCGATGAATTAATGAAGTCAATTGAAAGTAGGAGGTCGGATCTTAGCAATGTTTTTAATGAAGAAGAAAGAAAGAGTATAGATTGGAATAGGTTTAATAGTATAGAATCCAAACAAAGGGAGATAAAAGAAAATAGCGTAACGCAGTCTGATAATGAAGATTTTAACAAAGGGAGTGATGATGGTGAATCTAATGAAAAGGAAAATGATGAGTTATTGGAACAAATGAAAGACGATAGTAAAACTTTGCAATCTCAGTTGGAATCACTGAGTACTATGATGAAGATGGAAGAGATGAAGCGAAACATTGCACTACTTAGGCGTTTAGAAGTCCGAGCATTAAAGGTTTCGTTTGATCAAGAAGTTTTGGTAGGGAGTATTAGTAACGACAAGGTTGTTGATGCGAGTATTAGAAGAGAGCAGCAAAATGTTATTTCTTATGCGGTTGATGTTTTGGATTCATTAGGGGTTGTTATGGTTTCGGATGACATATTAAAAGCTGTGCTTAATAAAAACGAATTGTTATTACGTGAACAGTTAAGCATGCTTAAAAGTCAAGAAGAATCATCATTGAGTTCCTTGATTTCTAATCAACGGTATTTACAGTATGCACTGAATGATTTAGCGAATGTATTGTACGATATATTAACATCTGAAGAACAAAAAATGCAGGGCATGTTGTCCGGTAGCAAAGAGTGTAATAACCCGAAGAGCGGAAAGGGAAAAAAGAAGAGTTTAAGTGAACAACAAAAAGAATTAGGTGAGAAGCTTGGGAACATGATGCAAAACGGGTTATCCGGTAAGCAAGGGGCTAAGGGTAAACCGAACAAAGGATTATTGGAACTGATAAAGGGGCAAGAACAATTGCTAGAAATGTATAAACAGGAGGCAGGACAGCAAACGGGTGATAAGGGTATAATTGAAGATTTTAATAAGCAAATAGAGGATTTAATAAAGTTTAATTTGGATAAGGTTTATTTAAGAAATAAGTCTATTGAGGATAAGCTCATCGATTTTGAATTGAGTAAAGAGAATAAACCAGATTTAGATGATCAAAGAAAAAGTGAAGAAGGTACAGCTGATTATGATGGTATTAAGAAACAAGTTATTCAGCAATATTTATTTGAGAAACAGCGTGAGTTAACAATGAAGATTATTCCAGTGCTAAATGTTTATTATGGCAGAAAATGGAGAGAAGTACGCAATTAGTGTCTATTATAGACGGTGAAGAATGGATGGACAATTTACCTTTAAGTACGGTAATTGATGAAATGGTAAGAGAGTACAAGTGTGTTTTAAAGAAAGTACGATATTTCTTTGTTTCACGTGAAAAGTTATTAAATATGAATAAACAATTCTTGAATCATGACTATAATACGGATGTCATAACATTTGATTATTCCAAGAATGGTATCGTGTTAACAGAAATATATATATCTCTTGAAGATGTACGAGAAAATGCAGAAAAGTTAGGAAAGGGTTTAAGGAATGAGTGCTTGCGCGTTATGTTTCATGGGGTCTTACATGTATTAGGTTTTAATGATCAAGAAGAGTCGGAGCGTATGTTGATGAGAAGTGAAGAAGATAGGTGGTTAAATAGAATGAGTCAGTATGGAAACTATTTATGACGTTGTTGTTGTTGGTGGCGGACATGCGGGATGTGAGGCTGCTGCTGCTGCTGCTAAGCTAGGAGTGAAGACTTTGCTCATCACAATGAATTTCCAAACAATTGGACAAATGTCATGTAACCCAGCAATGGGCGGCATCGCGAAGGGTCAAATTATCAGGGAGATAGATGCGTTGGGCGGTCTTAGTGGAATTGTCACGGATAAAACCATGATTCAATTTCGTATGCTTAATAGGAGCAAGGGTCCTGCAATGTGGTCGCCACGAGCTCAAAGCGATCGCTGGCGTTTTGCTGAGGAATGGCGTCTACAGCTTGAAGGTATAGAAGGATTGGATTTGTTTCAAGACATGTGTACTGGTCTACTTGTAAAAGGGGATCATATTAGAGGGGTACGGACTAGTCTTGGTGTTGAGTTTAAGGCCAACTCTGTGGTGCTGACAAATGGCACTTTTCTTAACGGTTTAATTCATATAGGTGAAAAGAATTTTGGTGGTGGTAGGGCGGCAGAACGTTCGTCAATTGGCATTACAGAGGATTTGATTAAGTATGGATTTGAATCCGGCAGAATGAAGACAGGAACACCACCTAGAGTGGATGGCCGAAGTTTGAATTATGGGTTAATGGAGGAGCAAACAGGTGATGAAAAGCCAGAAAAGTTTAGCTATTCAGATGAAACAAAGTCGTTAACTAAGCAGCGGTCTTGCTGGATTACCTACACAAGTGATGAGGTACATGATATTTTAAGATCAGGGTTTAGCAGGTCGCCTATGTTTTCGGGTGCAATAAGTGGTAAAGGCCCTCGATATTGTCCATCTATTGAAGATAAGATAGAAAGATTTGCTGATAGAAACAGGCATCAATTGTTTATTGAGCCGGAGGGCTGGCAAACAAATGAAGTATACATTAATGGGTTTAGTACTTCCCTACCTTTTGAGGTTCAGGTGGCCGCTCTGAAAAAGATCAAGGGTTTTGAGCGGGTTAAAATGTATCGTCCTGGTTACGCTATTGAATATGATTATTTTCCACCTATTCAACTGTCTCACTCACTAGAAACAAAGCTGATAGAGGGTTTGTTTTTTGCTGGGCAAATTAATGGTACAACGGGATACGAAGAAGCTGCATGTCAAGGGTTAGTTGCTGGTATTAACGCTGCGCGCAAGACTAGAAAACAATCGGCATTTGTACTAAGAAGAGACGAGGCATACATTGGGGTTCTTATTGACGATTTAATCACTAAAGGTACTGAAGAGCCGTATCGAATGTTTACATCCAGGGCTGAATATAGACTCCTGCTTAGGCAGGACAATGCGGACATACGGTTGTCAAAGAAAGGTTTTGAAATAGGGTTATTACCAATCGAACGCGTACAATCGGCGCATAAAAAAGAGGCATCTCAAGGCTTAGTTACAGAGATATTAAATAAAACGTCTGTTCGGCCTGAGGTAATAAATCCTTATTTAGAATTGAACAACGAGTCTGCTATTCAAGAAGCGAGTAGATTATTAAAGATTCTCCAGCGCCCTGGCGTTTCCTTAGAGGGTCTAGTGGAGCATTTAGATTTAGGTGAATTAAAGACGCTCAGCAGTGAACATTTAATGTATGCAGAAACTGAGATAAAGTATCAGGGGTATATAAAGCGCGAACGCGAAACTGTGAATAAAACAAATCGGCTCGAGGCGTTAGCAATACCCGCTGATTTTAATTACTCAGGCGTTAAAGGGCTGAGTAATGAATCATTAGCCAAACTCAATGCAATTAAACCCGCAACAATTGGGCAAGCATCGCGGATAAGCGGGGTGGCGCCCAGTGATATTAATATTTTACTTGTCTACATGGGAAGATGAGTTTCACGTGAAACGATATGATGGAAAAATTAAAAGACTGCCCTCTATGTGGCTCAGAAAACTTTTCGCAGGAAACTAAAGTTCAAGATTATTCTACGTCAAAAGAAGTTTTTACTATTTGTGTCTGTAATTCATGTAAATTGTTGTTCACAAACCCTAGACCCAATCAAGAAAATATCGGTAGGTATTATGATAATCCAGAATACATATCACACACAAATAAGAGCTCGGATTTTTTCTCTTGGGTTTATCAGCGGATTAGGGACCATGCGCTGTCATTGAAATTAAAATGGATTAAAGGACATCTACAAGAGCCGATAAAAAACCTCTTGGATTATGGGTCGGGAACAGGTGAGTTTATGCAATTCGCTAAAGCTGATGGTTGTAATGTTGTGGGAATAGAGATCGCAGAAAAACCACGACTAAATGCTGTAGAAAAATACGGTTTGGATGTTTACGCCCCCAGTGATATTAGCAAAATAAAAGACGGAACACAAGACGTCATCACTATGTGGCATGTTTTAGAACACTTGCCTGACTTAAATAACACTGTTGACACACTTTTTGCGAAATTGCGTAAAGGGGGTGTTCTAGTAATAGCCGTTCCTAATCATGAGTCCTGGGATGCTAATATTTACCAATCCTTCTGGGCGGCTTGGGATGTGCCAATACATTTTTATCATTTCTCTAAATCAAGCATGGAAGCTTTTGCTGAAAGAAAACGTCTTGAACTCCTTAAAATTCAAGCAATGCCGTTTGATGCTTATTATGTAGCTTTATTAAGTGAAAAATATAAGCATGGTAAAATGCGTTGGTTTCCAGCGATTGCAAATGGATTTATATCAAACTTAAAAGGCGGTAAAACAAACACCTCAAGCTTGGCCTATATATTTAAAAAGAAGTAACGACACAGAAAGAATAATAATTCGCGGATTGCCGTTTCTAGCAATATCCTCTTTAGCAGAATTTAGTGCTTTTTCAACATCTGACATTTCATCTACTTTTAAAAAGGCCGAAAACCTTTCTAAAGAAAAATCAGAAACTGTTAAGGCAATTGGTTTCTTAGATATCGAAAACCCGAATGCAATCCTGAGCATAGATGTCGTGTAAAGCAAGAAAGACTTAATCTCTTCTCTGTTCATCTTGGTTGTATCATCTACAAAGAATAGCAAGTCATCAAGTTTTTTACTATACAACAACCGCATCCACGTTGAAAACATGCGTGCGAATTGTTCATCGTGAATGGCCTGCTTAGAATGCTCAATGGCTTTTCCGAGGTTTCCATCTGCTGTTAACGCAAGACTGGACGCCGCTTCTTTGCTTATCCCAGTTTTAAGAAGATAGTCGTGAATGGTTTTTTCTGATAATCTTGGAATCTTAACATGGCTACACCTACTTTTTAGGGTTAATAGAATTTGGTCTGGAGCTAAACTGACAAGAAAAAAATAAGTGTTTAGGGCTGGTTCTTCAAGGACTTTTAATAATTTATTGGCCGCTTGTACGTTAAGCAACTCCGGTAACCAGATTACAAAAAACCGTGGTTTCTGTGCAGAGGCTTTTGTTTGAACTATTCTACCAATTCTTTCAGCTTCACCAACAGGGATTAAGAACTGTTTATTACCGGTCTCGAGTTGTTGTTGCCATGAATATTTAGTCATGTACGGGTTTGTCTGAAAGGAGGAGAGGAAGGTTTGTGTTAAATCTAGAGCCGATTCAAATTTTTGGTCGTTAGAGACTGTTTTAGCAAAAGGAAAAACCAGATGAAGCTCTGGATAATTACCACTGTTTAATTGTTTGCAAGAAACACAAGCACCACAACTATCTTCATTTTTATTTTCACAGGCCAGGAATTGTAAAAGGCTGAACGTTAAGGCTAATCCTGCTCCCCCGTCTTGCTGAGAAAATAGTTGCGTCTGAGGCAGTCGTTCTTGTATTACGCTATGTTTAAGAGACGCTTTAATTTGTTCCAAACCAGGTACTTGTGAAAATAGCATTGGTTAAATATTTTGTGTGAAAGATGCAACATGTAAACTATGTTTGCAAAAAAACATAATGGCTACAATAGATTCTGTTTCATTTAAAGAAAAAACGGCATTGGTTAGGGTGGATTTTAATGTTCCACTTAATAGCGCTAATGAGGTTATGGATGCCACAAGAATTCATGCTGCTTTTCCAACTATCAAGAGAATACTGGAGGCGGGCGGAAAAGTTGTCTTAATGTCGCATTTAGGCAGGCCTAAAGGTACAAGAAACCCAGATTTTTCATTACAACCTGTTGCAAGTTATTTGTCTGAAAACCTGCCTTATAATGTGCACTTTACCCATGACTGTATAGGCGCTGAAGCAAAACAAGAGATTTTGGATGCCAACTACGGAGAAATAGTGCTGTTGGAGAATCTAAGATTTTATAAAGAGGAAGAATCTGGCGATCTATCTTTTGCAAAAGCGCTGGCTGATCTTGGCGATGTGTATGTAAATGACGCCTTTGGAACAGCGCATAGAGCGCATGCATCAACGGCTATAATCGCTCAGTATTTTACACAAGAAAACAAGTGTTTTGGGTATCTAATGGGCGCAGAAGTTCAAAGCTTGGAAAAAGCGTTAATGGCGGATAAGCATCCTATAGTAGCAGTAATTGGCGGCGCAAAAGTGAGTAGTAAAATTGATGTGCTCTCAAATTTATTAACACTGGTTGACACCATTATAATAGGTGGTGGAATGGCATATACATTCATAAAAGCACAAGGCGGAGCAGTTGGAAAATCTCTGGTAGAAGAAGATAAGCTTAATGTTGCCAAAGAGTTATTAGTAAAAGCTAAGCTACAGAATGTTAAGATGTTACTCCCTATCGATTCTGTAAACAATGTTTCTTTTGAAGACACAACACCTACATCAGTAACTGATATTATGAGTATTCCAAACGATGAAATGGGATTGGATATTGGTCCAAAAACGATAAAGACTTATAAAGAAGAAATTCTAGGTGCTCAAACCATTATTTGGAACGGACCAATGGGTGTTTTTGAAATGAATAACTTTAGTAGTGGTACAAAAGATATAGGTGAAGCAATGGCACAATCAACTGAAAACGGAGCCTTTACTTTGGTAGGTGGAGGGGACTCTGTTGCTGCGGCAAAGAAATTTAATTTAGACCAAAGGCTAAGTTATATATCCACGGGAGGTGGCGCAATGTTAGAATATTTAGAAGGTAAAGTACTGCCAGGTATAGCAGCGATGAACGCTTAGATTTAGTTGAAATAGTTCAGGACATAGTTATACGCGAGAAAAGCCAAAGACTCTGATAATACTTTAGGAAGGTCTAATTTAAGCGTGCTCAGCAATATACTTGAGAAACCCACAAGTACGAAAACAAAAAACAAGCCTTTTAATAGGCCAAAAAGCAATCCTAGAATTCGATTTACCGTGGAGAGAGAAAGGGGCTTTAAAGATTTCGTGAGGAGTATTCCAACCAACCTAGACAGCAGCAATATAGCTAGGAAAGCCACAAAGGGGCCAAGAATAGTTATACCTTCTAAGGAGCGGATATCAGCAGGTAACAAAGGCAGAATCTCGTCTTTAAACACATAGGCGACATAACTAGCTAAAATCATTCCGGCTAAAGAAAAAATGGCACGGATTAAGCCGGAGGAATATCCTTTAAAGCCAAAAAAAATCAATATGACAAGCGCGGTTATGTCAATGGTATTCATGTTACTAAATACGTAAAAAATGAATAAATCTCAGTTAGCAGAATTGTGGGATAAACTGGTTGTGCAGATGAGCAACGATTTTAATATTGAAGAGCGTCTAGATCTAGACGGTATCCTATTTTTAATTGGTGTAAATGAGGCTGGGTTTGGCCCCAAGAAGTATAAAAAGGACGAAAAGATCAACTTAATACATGTAGCAATCTGCACGGTATTAGAACCTTTTGGATACTACAAATTTGTTGGAAACGACATAAATGGATGGCCTCATTTCGACTTAATTCAGCCGTTGCCAACATTAAAAGCAGGAGAGCAAACGCTATTAATGAAGGAGGCGATAATAGAATATGCGCTTTCTAACGAATTGATTTCCAGTGATTAAGCCTAAATTAAGGGTTAACAACCGGGTTGAGAAGGGTCATAGGGAATAAGAAGAACAGTAACCATAACGTTTTGGTTTGCCTCTAACTTCACAAAGTTACACCCCATCCATGTTGGGGGATTACTACCTCGTGTTGCACGTATTTTAAGAACAGCCTCATATTCGTATTCAAAAGAAATCTCACCGTTTTCATTTGTAATTCCTTTAAAATCTGGAATGGCTTCTGGCACATCAGCGGAAGCTTCAATAAAAACATTTGGAAGTCTAACGCCTTCTTCGTTCACAACACGAACCGTGAAAGAATATCTTGGGTCTTCCTTTTCACATGAAGCAAATATCAGAGAAAGCCCGATGGCTAATAAAACTAAACTCTTTTTCATAAGCACTAAAAACAACCGTTAAAAGCTGTACCTGGTGGGTAAATAATAACTCTTTTGTCCTTTATTACACCTGGTTCAAATTCTACGAAATCACAGCCTTCCCAAATACCTTTCCAAGTATAAACGTCAAAATAGGCGTTTAGGGGTGATTTAAATGTAACTTGACCATTGATATCAGTTGTAGAAAGAAAATAATCAACACCCCATGCGCTTTCTGGGCTTCCTGGGTATGTGAGTTTGACGTTGCAATTTTGAATAGGCACACCCTCTAGGTTGGTAACCGTAATGGTTATATTTCCGTTGCCTGTGCGCTTTGCACATGAAAGAGAAAGCGCTACAATTCCAATTATCATCAACAACTGCTTCATGCGTCTAAAATAAATACTTTTGCGGCCAAATCTACAAAATAAGCGTACGCTTAATAATGCCAGTTAGTTTATGGGCTTAAAAGACGAATTAGAGCTTCTAAATCAAGAAATAAAGGGGTATCAGATACATAACGGAGAAGACCTTGAGGCGTTTAGAATAAAATTTCTTGGTAGAAAAGGAGGAATAACAAACCTGTTTGAAGTATTTAAATCGCTTCCATCAGACGAAAAAAGAAGTTATGGTAAAGAAGTAAATGCGCTAAAGACATACGCAGAACAAATTTATAAGCAGAACAAATCTTTGTTCGCCCAAAAAGGTCGCCAACAGCTTCACGAAGATTTAACAAAACCTGGAAACGCTTACGAACTCGGCAGTACGCATCCATTAACTGAAATACGTAACGAAATCATATCCATATTTGAGCGCATTGGGTTTTCTGTTGCAAATGGTCCAGAAATAGAAGACGATTGGCACAACTTCTCTGCTTTAAATTTTCCAGAAGAGCATCCAGCAAGAGATATGCAAGACACATTTTTTGTGGAGAAAGAACCCGATTGGGCCCTTAGAACACACACTTCGTCTATTCAAGTGCGCGTTATGGAGAATCAAAAACCGCCAATACGGATATTGGCTCCAGGGCGTGTTTTTAGAAACGAGGCGATTTCTGCTCGCGCACATTGTATATTTCATCAAATAGAAGGTTTGTATATAGACGAGGGTGTGAGTTTTGCAGATCTAAAACAAACGCTATTGTATTTTGCCCAAGCATTTTTTGGAAAAAAAGCAAAAATCCGCCTTCGCCCATCCTACTTTCCATTTACAGAGCCAAGTGCAGAAATGGATGTTTATTGGGGATTAAACAGTGAAGCAGACTATAGAATAACTAAGGGAACGGGATGGCTAGAGGTAATGGGTTGCGGTATGATAGACCCAAACGTATTAGAACAATCCGGAATAGACAGTACTGTTTATTCTGGCTATGCTTTTGGTATGGGTATTGAACGCATCGCCATGAACAGACACCAAATCACAGACTTGCGAAACTTTTTCGAGAACGATTTACGCTTCTTGAAGCAGTTTGTAGCAAAATAATTTTAAATCAAAATCAACAGCATAAATTCTAACGAATAAAACGCTATAAGCGTATAAAACACAAATAATCAAGTGTTTACAAAATCGCAAAAACAACGTCCAGCAGAAAACGGCTATTTCTCTGGACGTTGTTTTTAAGTGATACTAATTTCTCTAGAGAGCCTGTTCTTAATCTATTTCTGCTAGCTTTAAAGTATTGGTCATGCCGCGTTCTTGAATTGGCATGCTCGCAATTTTAATTACGATATCGCCCTTGTTTACAAAGCCAGCTTCGCGAATTACCTTCTTAATATCATGAAAGGTTTGGTCTGTACTTTCCATTTTGTCATAAAAGAATCCACGTACGCCCCAAACTAAGCTTAAAGTGTTTAAAAGGAAACGGTTTGAAGTAAACACGGCAATTTTAGACTTGGGCCTGTGTGAAGCAATTTTAAAAGCAGTATAACCAGAGTGCGTCATTGTAAGTATAGCCGTAGCACCAACTTGATCAGCAATTTTAGACGCATTATAACAGATAGATTTGGTAATAAAACGTTCGTTTCGGATGCGCGGGGGGTTTTCCTTTTTAACCTTGATTTCAGAAGAATCTTCAACGTGAGAAATAATCTTAGAGATAGTTTCAACAACCTCCACAGGATACTTACCAACAGAAGTTTCACCGCTCAGCATAACCGCGTCAGCACCGTCCATAACAGAATTGGCCACGTCATTTACTTCTGCGCGTGTGGGCGTAAGGTTTTCAATCATTGTTTCCATCATTTGTGTAGCAATGATTACTGGCTTTGATTTGATGTGACTCTTTTCTACAATCATTTTCTGAATTAGCGGCACGCTCTGCATGGGTACTTCAACGCCTAAATCCCCACGCGCAACCATTACAGCATCTGTTACAGAAAGGATATTGTCAATGTCAACTACTGCTTCTGGCTTTTCAATTTTAGAGACAATAAAAGCCTTTTTGCCGCTTTTTTGTATGCGTTCTTTTAACTCTATAACATCTTGAGCATTTCTAACAAACGATAGGCCAATCCACTCTACGCCACAAGCTAAAGCCACATCTAAGTCGGCTATGTCTTTTGGTGTTAAACAGGGCAGAGAAATTGCTGTATTTGGGAGGTTTACGCCTTTTTTACTCTTTAGCGGACCGCCTTGAATTACCTCCGCCAAAACCCGATCTGTACCATTGGTCTCTAATACCTGAAGCATGAGTTTTCCATCGTCTAAAAGAACTCGTTCCCCGGGTTTTACATCAGAAGGAAAGGCTTGGTAATTCATGTAAACCTTTTCTTTTGTGCCCTTTGTTTTATGCGTGGTGAATTCAATTTGATCGCCAACATTCAAAAAAGCACCCTCTTCTACATCTCCAATCCGCAATTTCGGCCCCTGTAAATCTGCTAATGTTGCAACGTTAAGATTGTGTTCGTTATTAATATCTTGGATTAATTTAATGGTGTTTTTATGCGTTTCGTGATCGCCATGCGAAAAATTAATTCTAAAGACGTTCACCCCGGCTTCAATCATTTTCAGCATTACGTCTTTGTTCGAAGAAGCTGGCCCAAGTGTGGCCACTATCTTAGCATTTGTTTTCATAATAAAATGTCGTTAATGTAAGTTGTTCGTTTTTGTTAAAATTCTTGTAATCAAAAAGATAAATTGTTTTTATTATTGGGTATATGGCTGGATAGATGGTTTCTGACAACGCCTTTATATCATTACTGATTAATAGATAATCCCATTTTGACAAACGCGGAATAAATGTTGAAGTGGTTATGTTGATATCACCAAATAAAGTCCTGCTATCATTGTAGTCACTTTTATAAACAGACTGATTTACAAAGAGATAAACATCAGACAACAAATGCGAGCCATTGCTTTTGAAACATTGATAAACCGCTTTCTGGTCTTTTTTGCTTGAAACGGTGTAAAGGCAAGGTGTATTAAAAAAAAGGTTACCCAGTATTTTGTTAAGAACAAAAGCAAGCTTGTAATCTGGCAACGCGCTTGAAATGCCTAGAACGTGCGTAGAGGGGCTTTCGTCATCCCAATCCGTGAGTTTATACTTTTTCAACGGGGCCATCTAAATCTAAAATATTAAAAGCCGTTTTTGCAGCTGTTTCTTCTGCTTGTTTTTTTGACGCACCTAAACCCGTAGCAACAGCATCGCCATCAATATAGAGGCTTATTTTAAACGTTTTACTATGTTGCTTGCCCCAGGAGTCAACAAGCTTAAAATCAAAAGCTTTATGATGCTTTTGGGCCCATTCTATGATTAATCCTTTATAGCTTATGATGTGCGATTCTAAGCTTTTTAAATCTACGTGGGCGGCAAGTACATTTGTGTGTACAAACTGCTTTGCGTAAGACGCGCCAAGGTCAAGATACACGGCACCAATAATGGCTTCTAGCGCATCTCCATACAAAGATTTAGCGCCCTTCTGTCTATCTAGCCGGCTAACAATAAGTGGCTCAAGACCAATTTTTTTACCGATGTTGTTTAAATTAGAACGGCTCACAATTTTACTGCGCATACTTGTTAGGAAGCCCTCCGCTTCGTTAGGATAAGCCTTATATAGATGGTCAGAAACAATAGCACCGAGAACTGCATCGCCTAAAAACTCGAGGCGCTCATTGTTGTGCGTATTTTGGCGCGTTGAATTAGACGAGCTGTGACGCAATGCTAGGCGATACAACCCTAAGTTTTTTGGCTTAAACCCGATGAGTTGTTTAATAGCCAGCAGAAATTTTTCATCACGGCTTTTGCGTGAAGAAAAAATCCGAAGAAAAAAGTGCATAGCTCTTTATTCTGCTAGTTTCTTAAAAATTACTGACGCGTTATGTCCACCAAAACCAAACGTGTTGCTCAAAGCTGCGTTAACGGTGCGCTTTTGGGCAACATTAAAGGTTAGGTTTAACGCGTTGTCAAGTTCGGGGTCATCAGTAAAGTGATTAATAGTTGGGGGTACAACATTGTTCACTATTGAGAGAATTGCAGCAACAGACTCTACAGCACCTGCCGCACCCAACAGGTGCCCGGTCATAGATTTTGTTGAGCTAATGTTTAGCTTGTATGCGTGTTCTCCAAATACTTGTTTAATCGCTTTTGTTTCGGCAATGTCGCCAAGGGGTGTTGATGTTCCATGCACATTGATATAATCAATGTCTTCAGGAGTCATACCTGCGTCTTCTAAGGCATTGCGCATAACGTTTAATGCGCCAAGACCTTCAGGGTGGGGAGCGGTTAGGTGATACGCATCTGCGCTCATGCCACCGCCAACAATTTCAGCATATATTTTAGCGCCGCGTTTTACAGCGTGCTCATACTCTTCAAGAATAATACACGCACCGCCTTCACCCATAACAAAGCCATCACGGTCTTTATCAAACGGACGTGAAGCTGTCTCTGGAGAATCGTTTCTTGTAGACAGTGCATGCATGGCGTTAAATCCGCCAATACCAATGGGTGTAATCGCGGCCTCGGAGCCACCGGTTACTATTACATCTGCTTTTCCTAATCTGATGTACATCATGGCATCAATTAGGGCGTTGGTTGCGGATGCACACGCAGAAACGGTTGTAAAGTTGGGACCTCTAAAACCGTGCTTCATAGAAATCTGGCCGGGTGTGATGTCTGCAATCATCATTGGGATGAAGAAAGGACTAAACCGCGGTTTGTTTCCGGCATCAACATAATTTTTTGTTTGTTGAAAAAACGTATCGAGCCCGCCTATACCAGAGCCCCAAATCACTCCGATGCGGTCAACATTTACGTTTGATTCAACAATTCGGGAGTCGGCAATGGCCTGATCGGCCACCACCACCCCAAATTGTGTAAAGCGGTCCATCTTACGAACCTCTTTGCGTTCAATAAATTCCTGTGGATCGAAGTTTTTAACTTCACAAGCAAATTGTGTTTTAAACGCAGAAACGTCAAACAATGTAATAGGTGCAGCACCACTTTTTCCGGCAACCAAATTGTTCCAGAATTCATCAGTAGTATTTCCTAAAGGCGTAAGCGCCCCCAGGCCGGTTACAACAACTCGCTTAAAACCCATAAAATGGCTTATTTAGCGTTTTCTATATAAGAAATTGCCTGACCAACAGTAGCAATGTTTTCTGCTTGGTCATCAGGAATTTGGATGTCGAATTCTTTCTCGAATTCCATAATTAGCTCTACGGTATCCAACGAATCAGCGCCTAAATCATTTGTGAAGCTGGCTTCTGTGGTTACCTCATTCTCGTCAACGCCTAACTTGTCAACGATGATTGCCTTTACTCTAGATGCGATATCTGACATGGTTTGTCAATTTGGGTTAATTCAAGCCGCAAAGAAATAAAAATTCTATGTAGCTAATCAATAAAGTAAAGAATCACATGGTTTTATTAATACTTGCATTTCTGCAGGTTGCATGCAGAGGCTGTTGTAAATAGCACATTAATTGGGCTACACGGCAAAAAACCCCCACTTTTTTATTGTTCATTTTCTCCAAAAAAGAAAATTAAGATTTTCAATATCCTCAATTCATGACATTATTATTCTCGCTTTCCGTAATTAAACGATAGCTTTGACTTTTTAATTTAATGCGCTGTGAATATTGCCATTTTTGCATCTGGGAGGGGAACGAACGCGGATAACATTGCCCGTTATTTTGAATCTAAGCCAAAAGACAAGGTTACGCTTATCCTAACTAATAGTCCGGATGCAGGGGTATTAAAAGTTGCTAGAAATTTACAAATACCCACGTTTGTGTTTTCTAAAGAGCAGCTAACCGATGAAACAGTATTGTCAATTTTACACCAGCAAGCCATTGACTTTATTGTGCTTGCGGGATTTTTAAAACGTATTCCTGAGCAAATCATTCAATCATATCCCAATCGTATCGTTAATATCCATCCAGCCTTATTGCCAAAATTTGGCGGTAAAGGCATGTATGGGCAACGCGTACATGAGGCCGTAAAAGCCGCCGGAGAAAAAGAAACAGGCATAACTATTCATTTTGTTAACAGCGCCTATGACGAAGGCGAGATCATACTGCAAGTAAAGGAACCTCTTTCTCCGAAAGATAGTGTTGCTGATATAGAAAAAAAGATTCATCAGCTAGAATATACCTATTACCCAGAGGTGATAGAAGGCGTTTTGGATACCCTAAGAAATACAGAATCGCACACTAAGAAGTAAATGGATACGCCTCCTCAGCAAGTGGTAAACATATACACTGATGGTGCGTGCAGTGGCAATCCTGGGCCTGGCGGATATGGAATTGTCTTAGAGGCAGAGGGCTATCCACAAAAAGAAATGAGCAAGGGTTACAGATGCACCACCAACAACCGGATGGAACTACTGGCGGTAATAGATGCTTTAAAAGCACTTAAGCGCGAAGACTTAGAGATTCATGTTTTTTCTGATTCTAAATATGTGGTAGACGCGGTAACCAATGGTTGGGTTTTTGGTTGGTCAAAAAAAGGCTTTAAAGACAAGAAAAACCCTGATTTGTGGCGAGAGTTTCTGTTGCTATATCAAAAACATAAACCAAAACTACATTGGATTAAAGGCCACAACAGCCATCCACAAAATGAGCGCTGCGATAAATTAGCGGTTGCGGCTAGCAAAAAAGAGCCTTTAGCCGTAGATGCGTATTTTGAAAGCTTACAGACGCAAGACGGACTGTTTTAAAAGCTAAAGCAATCAAAAAAGCGCGACTTAAAAGGAGATAAAACTTTCTGGGTTTACCGGATTGCCTTCATGCCACATTTCAAAATGTAGGTGAGGCCCAGAGGTGTGTTCGCCAGAGTTACCTATAATAGCAATGGCCTCTCCGGTTTGAACATAATCCCCAGTAGATTTTAAAAGCGCAGAGCAATGTTTATATGCCGAAATGAGCTCATCACTATGTTGGATGAGTAAAACATAACCCGCCTCTGTAGTCCAATCAGAAAAAATAACGGTGCCATTCATGCTGGCCTTTATGGGTGTGTTTTTGCGTGCGGTTACGTCTACACCAAAGTGGTTTTCATTTTTGTTAAAGCCGCTTGTAATAAGACCTTTAATAGGCGCGATAAAACTCAAATTGAGCAAATTACTACCCGGTTGGTTGCTTACATTAAAACGTTCCTCTTCCTCAACAATTTGACGCAATGAAGAGTCGGCTTCAGAAATTCTAGGATTCAAATCACCAGTAGTAGCCGCAGAATCATTTGCGTTTAGACCAACGGGGTCTATGGGTTTGCCCGCCAAGATGTTCTTTATGTTATTCAGATAATTTTCATTGTAAGCTATAACCCGTTGCAAACTGTCTGTTTGGTAGGCGAGTTTTACAGAGGTTCTGCGCAACTCTGTGCTAGAATAACCAGGTATATACTCCCGAAGTGGCGTAAACGCAACCAGTAATATGGTGCTGCCTATTAGCAAAATGGCGGCAGTAGAAAGCACTAAAAAAACGTTTAACCGACTTAATTTAAGAGAAACCTTCTCTTCAAAAGTTTCATCATTGAGCACAACAAGCCGATACTTGTTGCGCAGCCGTTTAAAAAGATTCTTTTGTTTTTTTACTTTATCCACGTCTACAAAAGTAAATATTGAAAAGAACCTAACGCACTTAAACCAAATTTGGTGTAACAAACTACCTGATGGTGCGCTTCTTTTACAAACCATTACCGAGAATGGCCCTGCACTATATAGAATAAAAATACTTTTGCAGCGTTTACCAAGCGCGCTTAAAATTGCCCAGTGAAAAACAGTTGGAAACTTTTTATGATTTATTTGGTGGTAGTTGGAGCCGCCATAATGTTGCATGGTTGCAGTAGAAAAAGTGATAGCTGGACAAGCCGTACCTACCACAAGGTAACGTCTAAATACAATCCATACTTCAATGGCGAAGAAGCCTACAAAGAAGGCGTGACATCTGTGGCAAAAAACCACAAAGATGACTATGACGAAATACTTACCGTTTACCGTTGGGGTACCGCAGAACAAGCAACTTCTGTAGCCCCACAAATGGATCGCGCTATAGAAAAGGCCGTTAAGGTGATTAAAAATCACTCTATGGTCATTAGCGGAAGCCAAAAAAACAGTTATGTAATTAAGTCATATCTACTTATGGCCAAAGCGCGTTTTTACAAGCACGATTTCTTCCCCGCGCTAGAAACCTTTAACTATATCATTCAACAGTTTGATAAAGACAAAAAGGCGAGCTATTTGGTAGATGAGGCACGCCTTTGGGCAGGGCGATGTCAATTAATGATTGGCAACCCCATAACGGCAGAGAGCTATTTTGATGAATTGTATAACAGCAAAAAAGTTGACAAGAGTCTTAAGAGTGATATTTCTGCATCGCGGGCACAAATGTTTATTGATAGTAAACAATATGAGCTGGCCGTAGAAAACCTTAAAATGGCCATTAAATACAATAACGACAAACAGCAGCGCATACGCTGGACGTTTATTATGGCCCAACTAGAAGAAAGGTTAGACAACAATTACGAAGCAAGCCGGGCATATAAAGAGGTGATAGACTTAAAGCCGGTTAATTATGAGATGTTGTTTATCGCACAATTAAATCGCGCACGCAACTTTGATGTTTTTATGGAAAATCCAGGTGTTGTTTACCGGGAGCTTGAAAAAATGCTGCGCGATGACAAAAACACAGAATATAGAGACCAGATTTATTACGCAATGGCTGAGGTGGCTCTGGCAGAAGAAGAATACCAAAAGGCTGATGGATATCTCAAAAAATCCGTTCGTGTTAGTGTAAGTAATGCGGGCCAAAAAGGGTTGAGCTATCTCATGATTGCTGATATACATTTCGATTTTAAAGAATATGTGCCCGCCCAAGCATATTATGACAGCGCAAGTACAACATTACCAGAAGGACATAAACGGTTTGTTTATGCCAATAAACGCAAAGAGAGTTTAGATGGGCTGGTAAGAAACATTAAAATAATTGCATTAGAAGACAGCTTGCAAGAGCTGGCTGGGATGAGTGAGGCAGAACAACGCAAAGTGTTTGAGCGCTATATCACAAACCTAAAAGATGAAGAAGCCCGTAAAAAACGTCAGCAAGAGCTCATGGAGCTAAACAAACAGTTGGCTTCAGAGTCTCAAAACATGGCTGGTGGGCCAACCGTTGGCCAAACACAGGGATGGTATTTTTACAACGCAAGCCTTCGCGCTTCTGGTATTGCCGCGTTTCAAAACTATTGGGGTACACGTAAATTAGAAGATAACTGGCGGCAGACCAATAAGCAAACGGTATTGGCCGGCTTAACAGAAGGGGAAGATACCGCTGCAACAAAGAACGCAGAAGCCACAAATGATAAGTATACCCCCGAATATTACTTGGCAAAAATCCCAACAACAGAGGCAGACATAGATAGCAGCAACAACCGCATTATGAAAGCTTATGTGGCTTTAGGGGATATTTATAAGCGCGACTTAGGGGATGTAAAAATGTCTGCGGGCAGCTATAACAACCTGCTTGACCGTTATCCAAAGTGCACCTATGAGCCGCGGGTGCTCTATTCTTTGTATCGGTTATACATGGATGATAAAAAAGAAAATCTGGCAGAGCCTTTTAAAACCGCCTTGTTAAGCACGTATCCCAGTAGCATTTATGCGAAATTGATTTTAGAACCAGAGAAGCTAGATCGAAATGACGAAACTTATAAACGTGTTTCTGCGCTGTATAAACAAGAATATGAGCTGTACAAAAAAGGGAAATATACAGTAGTGTTAGCGGATCTTGATAAATCTAACAGCGAATATGCAGGTACGCTTTTAGAGCCAAAGTTCATGCTTTTAAAGGGGATGAGTTTGGGAAAACTTACGCGCACAGAGTTAATGATTCAAACGCTTAAAGAGGTTGTGGCCAAGCATCCCAACACACCAGAACAAATATCTGCACAACAAATTCTCGATTTGGTTGATGACCCCGCGGCCTCAGAAGAAGGAGGCAAAGAAGATGTGGGTATGGGTAATTTTACCTACGATGCAAACGCGCCACACAAAGTCATCATTTTGATGCCAAACCAGGGCGTAGACATAAACAAGCTCCGCAACGCCATAGCAGATTATAATGTGCAGTTTTTTAAACTTGAGCGGCTACAAGTTCAAAACATCTTTTTTGACCAAGAAACCCAAATGGTAATTGTAAACGGATTAAAAAATGGCGCAAAGGCCAAGGTTTATTTCAATGGCCTCCTTGCCAATAAAGATATTATGGGATATTTGCCTAACGGAGTTACCACAAAGTTCGTCATTAGCGATCAAAACTATAAAGATTTATACAAAGACAAGAACCTACAACAGTATCTCAACTTTCAAAAAGCGAATTATCAAATAGAATAAGCCCATGATTACGTCTGCTAAAAAGAACCCTGAGCAAGCACAAGCAAGCAACAGAATTTTAATCGGAACAGAAATTATTGGAGACATCATTAGCAATGGAGATATGCGCATTGATGGCAAGGTTAATGGCAGTATAAAAATTCAAGGCAAGCTGGTTGTTGGTGAAAAAGGCGAGGTTGATGGCGACATACAGTGTGCCAATGCCACGTTAGCGGGCACTATAAAAGGTCGCGTAAACGTTACAGAGCTACTAAGCATGTTAACCACTGCCAAAATAGAGGGCGATGTGCTTACAGGAAAACTCTCGGTAGAACCTGGTGCAGAGTTTACAGGAACGTGCAGTATGGGTGCGGTGGTAAGAAAAATGAAAGAAGACCGCAAGTCTTCAGAAAAATCAGCTTAGGCGCAACATCCCTTGAGTCACGACAACGAGCCCCAAAAAAGCAGTAAACAGCGCGCCAAGAATATTATTGCCTACTCTTCTTTAGGTATGCAAGTGGCCATAACGGTCTTCTTGTTTGCTTTTGTTGGCCGTTGGTTAGACAATCAATATAATCTTGAAAAACGCTGGTTTACCCTCGTGTTTGTCTTGGCTGGCGTAGCCCTATCCATCTACACAGTAATCAGGCAACTCAATCAATTCAACAAGAACAGCTAAATACATGAGCGCGCAAAGGGCTGTTGGAATCTTGTTCGGTGTATTATTTGTTTCCATGTTTTTACAGCAACAGGTTTACAGCGCATTAAGCATTCCATTTAAAACAGCAGACTTTGCTTTGGGTTATGGCCTTAACTTTTTGGTGGCCGCAACCATCTTGGTTGTGCTTTGGCGCTTACCAGAACGCTATGAGGCCAGCCTAGGGTTTTCATTTATGGTTGGCAGCGCTGTTAAGTTTTTGATGTACTTTCTTGTTTACCTGCCCTATACAAAAGCTAACCAAGGCCTTACAAAACCTGCGTTTTTTATCTTTTTTATGCCTTATTTCCTAGCCTTAGTTGTAGAGACAAGTGCGCTGATTATCAGGCAGAATCAAAAAAATTAAACACAAAAAGGCCGGGCATAAGCGCAACGCAAAATTCAGGTTTGCTGGTTGCGATTAATTTCTACTTTTGCGCCACTTAAAAACGTGTACTTAAACAAAGTCATGCAGATCGCAAAATCATTGTTTTTTTCTGCTTTTTTGTTGGTTTTATCACCAGCATTGCGCGCACAACATGAACATCCTGCACATACTGACATCCATCACCACGAAGGAGATAGCAGGGAAGACATCAAAAAAGACATTGCACATCACCTACTCGATGCCCATGATTACCACCTTTTTGACACACCAGACGACCATCCGGTAAGCTTTCCGCTGCCCGTTATTTTAGTTGATAACGGCCTTAAAATGTTTATGTCGTCTAAATTCGATCACGGCCACACCCTTGCAGAAAAAGATGGTAGCAAGTACATGTTGTTTCACAGCAAAATCTACAAAGTAGAAGACAACATCTATCTTACTGAGAAAAAGACCCGCAAAGCGTTTGATGCTGAAAAGCAAGATTCTGTAGACGAAAAATATACAGACACAGTGCTTACCCTTCCCTATGATGCATTCTATGAGCAATATGTAGCGCACCATGGCGATATGGGTAAAATGCATGTGGCCAATGCAGCACCGCTAGATTTTTCTATCACCAAAAACGTGTTTCATATCATTTTAATTAGCGCTTTGTTGCTGTGGCTGTTCGCTAAAGCAGCACGCAGTTACACCTCAGACCGCGTGCCTGGTGGTTTAGCTAAGTTTTTTGAACCTATTGTCATTTTTGTACGTGATGACATTGCCCGCCCCAATATTGGCGAAAAGCATTACCAGCGTTATATGAACTTTTTGCTTACCGTGTTCTTTTTCATTTGGTTGGTGAATTTGTTTGGTCTTACACCACTAGGTGTAAACATCACAAACAGCATTGCCGTAACATTTGCGTTGGCGCTAATTACGTTTTTAATCACGCAGTTTTCTGGTAAAAAAGACTATTGGATGCACATTTTCTGGATGCCAGGTGTGCCATGGCCGATGAAGATTGTATTGGCACCGATAGAGCTTCTTGGCGTTTTCATCAAGCCTTTTGCGCTTATGATTCGTCTTTATGCCAACATAACCGCGGGCCATATCGTAATGATGAGCCTTTTAGGGTTAATCTTTATTTTCAAAAACTGGATTGGCAGCCCTTTATCTTTCGGTCTTGCGTTTGCCATTTCAATTTTAGAGCTTTTGGTAGCCGCTCTTCAGGCTTACATATTTACCATGCTTAGTGCGCTTTACTTTGGTAGCGCAGTAGCAGAACATCATGAAGAACATTAAAAAAGAATTTATTAACAGTTAATTATATATACTATGGAAATTCCAGTAATGGTAGGTGCAGGTTTAGTAGTTATCGGTGCCGGTATCGGTATCGGTCGCATCGGTGGTTCAGCAATGGAAGCTATTGCGCGCCAGCCTGAAGCTACAGGTAAAATCCAAACAGCAATGTTGATTGCTGCAGCCCTTATTGAAGGTATTGGTTTTGCTGCCTTGTTTGCAGTAAGCTAAGGATTTTAAAACAAACCGAATGCTGTAACGGTTGGTTGCAGCTTCGGTTTTTTAAAACAGTAATTAACGTTAAAGCACAAAACTTTGGAAAGTTTAATTAATAATTTCTCATTCGGTCTTTTCATTTGGCAAACGGTGTTGTTCATCGCCTTGCTTTTGTTGCTCCGCAAATTTGCGTGGACACCAATCCTTAACGCGGTTAATGAGCGCGAAGACTCTATCAAAAACGCATTGAAGGCGGCAGAGCGTGCACGCGAAGAGATGAAAGCCCTCCAGGCAGATAATGATAAAATTTTGGCAGAAGCCCGCACAGAGCGTGAGCGCATCATGAAAGAGGCCAACGACATGAAGAACCAAATCATTAGCGAAGCCACAGATAAGGCAAAAGCTGAAGCCGCTAAGTTGGTAGAAAATGCACGGGTTCAAATTGAGGCAGAGAAAAATAACGCAATGACCCAAATCAAAACGCAAGTTGCAGAGCTTTCTGTAGACATTGCTGAGAAGCTATTGCGTAAAGAACTAGCCGATGAGAACAAGCAGCAGCAGCTTATTGCTGATATGCTGAAAGAAGCCAAGATTTAAAACGTAAAGCATGAAGTCAACACGCGCGGCATCCCGCTATGCAAAAGCACTTCTAGACCTTGCCACAGAACGCAATGAGCTGGAATCAGTAAGTAATGACGTTGCAATTGCGTTGCAAGCGATTAAAGAAAGTCGTGACCTGCGTTTTTTTCTGAGCAGCCCGGTTGTAAAGCATAAGGTAAAGCAAAGCGTTCTTAGACAGATCTTTGAGCACAATTTGGGCGAGCTGACAATGCACTTTATGTTGTTGATTACTCGTCAAGGCAGAGAACATGGTCTTTCGGATATTTTCGAATCATTTATCCGCCAATATAAAGCCAGCAAGAATATTCTAGACGCAACCATAAAGGCTAGCACAACGGTTAAACCAGAACTCCTCAATGCGTTAAAAGCCAAGCTTGAAACTGCACTGGGTAAAAACATACAACTAACCGTAGAAACTGTACCTAGCCTGATTGGCGGGTATATTGTAGAAATGGATAATTATCGCCTAGACGCGAGCCTTTCAGGTAGTTTGAGTAAAATTAAGAGAGAACTTATTAAGTAGAAAACAAAACGTTTAACGCACACAAACAATGGCAGAAGTTAAACCCGCTGAGATATCAGCAATATTGAGACAACAGCTTTCTGGCTTTACAAGCGAGGAAAGCTTACAAGAAGTAGGCACTATTCTTCAAGTAGGTGACGGTATTGCACGTGCCTATGGCCTTAATAACGCAGAAAGTGGTGAACTCGTTGAATTTGAAGGCGGCGAGCGCGGTATAGTGCTTAACCTGGAAGAAGACAACGTGGGTATTGTATTGCTCAGTAACTCAACAAACATTAAAGAAGGCAGTAGTGTAAAGCGCACTGGCCAAATTGCCAGCATTAAGGTTGGTGATAGCATGCTAGGCCGCGTAGTTAACACTTTAGGCTTACCTATAGACGGTAAAGGCGCGCTAAGCGGAGAGCTTTTAGATATGCCTTTAGAACGCAAAGCGCCTGGTGTAATTTACCGCCAGCCGGTTAGTGAGCCACTACAAACTGGTATCAAAGCAATAGACGCAATGATTCCTGTTGGTCGCGGGCAGCGCGAATTGATTATTGGCGACCGCCAAACTGGTAAAACCACAGTGGCGATTGATACCATTATCAACCAAAAAGAATTTTACGACAAAGGCGAGCCTGTATTTTGTATCTATGTGGCCATTGGTCAAAAAGGTTCTACAGTAGCTCAAATAGCTAAAACCTTAGAAGATAAAGGCGCATTGCCTTATACTGTAATTGTTGCGGCCAACGCTAGCGATCCTGCACCTATGCAGTTTTACGCACCTTTTGCTGGTGCGGCAATTGGAGAGTTCTTTAGAGACACGGGTCGCCCAGCGTTAATCATTTACGATGATTTAAGTAAACAAGCCGTTGCTTACCGCGAGGTATCGCTACTACTAAGACGTCCACCTGGTCGCGAAGCGTATCCTGGAGACGTGTTTTATCTACACAGCCGCCTGCTAGAGCGTGCAGCCAAGGTAATTAATGACGATACGGTTGCGGCTAAGATGAATGACCTGCCAGATTCATTACAAGGCAAAGTAAAAGGTGGTGGTAGTTTAACAGCGCTTCCTATTATTGAAACACAAGCTGGTGACGTATCTGCATATATCCCAACCAATGTAATTTCTATTACAGACGGTCAGATCTTCCTTGAGGCAGACTTGTTCAACTCGGGTGTACGTCCGGCTATTAACGTAGGTATCTCAGTATCTCGCGTTGGTGGTTCTGCACAAATCAAGCCAATGAAAAAAGTAGCAGGTACACTTAAGCTAGACCAAGCCCAGTACCGCGAACTGGAAGCATTTGCCAAGTTTGGTAGCGATTTGGATGCTGCTACAATGGCCGTTTTGAATAAAGGTAGCCGTAACGTTGAGATTCTTAAGCAAGGTGTAAACTCGCCTATGGCGGTAGAAAAGCAAGTTGCAATTATTTACCTCGGCACAAAAGGTATGCTTAACAAAATACCAGTGGATAAGGTGCGTGAGTTTGAGAAGCAATTCTTGAACTATATGGAAACTAAGCATCGTGATGCTTTAGAGGCGATAGCTGCAGGCAAGTGGGGAGATGACCAAAGCGGCGCTATAGAAGCGGCTGCGCGCGAGATTATCCCAACTTTTGAGAAATAAAAACTGATTAACACCGGGCAAGCCGGAACAACTCTTATCAACGCATGGCAAACCTAAAAGAGCTTCGTACACGAATCGTTTCCATCGGTAACACGATGAAAATCACCTCGGCTATGAAGATGGTTTCTGCCGCCAAATTAAAGAAGGCGCAAGATGCCATTCAAAGTATGCGTCCGTATTCGCAGAAGCTCACGGAGATTTTACAAAACGTAAGTTCTTCGCTTTCTGCAGACGAAAATCCGTACGCGCAGCAGCGGGAGGTTAAGAAGGTGCTTCTTGTGCTTATGACTTCAAATCGCGGTCTCTGCGGCCCCTTCAACTCGTCTGTAATTAAGCGCGGTTATGCCCGTATGAATCAGCTTAAAGATGTTGAGGTAGAGGTGATGACCATTGGGAAAAAGGCCTATGATCTTTATAAGCGTACTGGCAAGGTTGTAGCGCGTGAAACAGAGATTTGGAACAACCTGACGTACGAGAACAACACGGAGATAGCTAACACCTTAATGCAAGGTTTTGCCGCAGGCAAATGGGACCGTATAGAGATTCTATATAACCAGTTTAAGAACGCTGCTGTGCAGGAAGTTCAGGTTGAGCAGTACCTACCTATACAGCTTAGTGAAAGCAATAGCCAGGGTACAGACTACCTCTATGAGCCTTCAAAAGCGCAGATCGTAGAAGAACTTATACCTATATCGTTGAAAACACAGCTGTTTAAAGCATTTTTAGATAGCAATGCCTCTGAGCACGGTGCGCGTATGACGGCTATGCACAAAGCAACCGATAACGCCAAAGACCTTAAGGGAGCGCTCACTTTAGAGTACAACAAAGCACGCCAGGCGGCCATTACTAACGAGATCCTTGAGATTGTTAGTGGCGCAAATGCGTTGGAAGGCTAAACGTTAACACAACGTTTTTTTAAGCCCCTGCGTTTTTACGTGGGGGTTTTTGTTTTTTAAGCAATTTTTCTGCGCCCGATATTTGTGATTCGTAATGGGAGAAGATACCTGCTAGTGTTGCATCATCTGCTTCGTGTAAAACGGTACCATGGCGCATGTGCCAATGCACAGAGGTTTCAATAGAATTGAGTAACATGGGGTGATGAAGAATAAGCGTTTGAATGCTGCTAACTGCCAACATCCCAAAACGGGTTTTATCTATGCGCATTAATGCCCCGTTGCTCATCATGATAAACGGAGAGTACACCAGCTTTTTTTGGGTATTATCAAGCCTTTTTGCATGCAAAATAGTTTCCTTTTGCATTTGTAATAGCGCACGCAATTGTACCAACATTTGCAATGAAAGCGTTTTTGTAAGCACACCACATTGCCAGTAGTAGATTATGTTTTGTAACGTATTGCTAAGTGTTTGTGGACTCCAGATTTCTACGCTTGGGGTAGTTTTGTAAAACGCCCATATCTTAGCGCCAGCGTCTAGCAACTCTCGCGGCACATCTTTTAGCTTTGGGGTTTCCTGTAAATTTTCGTGTACCCACGTTAAGGCTTTTAGCGCGCCAAGCTCAGGAAAAGCGAAATAATGAAACAAAGGCAAGTCTCGGGCAACGTATGTCATACTAAAACCAGGCATTTGCCTAAACGTTTGTAGCTGCCCGAGAGCCTGATCTAAGTATGATGTCATGGTGTCAAAAGAATTTACCACCTGCATTACCTCAATTGCTTTTTCTACGTGTGTTTCTGCCTTTTCCAGACCCAGTAAATCGTCAATACTTATGTTATAATGCCTTGCAATAGCGGCAATTTCATCTGCCGTAAAAGGCACCTCTAACCGTAGCTTTTTATAAACGTTCCCCCGCGTTTGCTTTAGCAAAGGCACTAATGTCGCCACCAAATTATTCATGGGCAGGTCTGCCAAGATTTTTTCGAGCAAAACACCCTGTAGATTAAATGTAGCCATGATTAGAAATTTGTGTCAAAGTAAGGTAATTTGAGGTTT
>CAYQDW010000023.1:0-23159 GCA_964416385.1 uncultured Cryomorphaceae bacterium
GGTAAGGTTCCTCGCGTATCATCGAATTAAACCACATGCTCCACCGCTTGTGCGGGCCCCCGTCAATTCCTTTGAGTTTCATTCTTGCGAACGTACTCCCCAGGTGGATAACTTAACGCTTTCGCTTAGCCGCTAACTGTGTATCGCTAACAGCGAGTTATCATCGTTTACAGCGTGGACTACCAGGGTATCTAATCCTGTTTGCTCCCCACGCTTTCGTCCCTCAGCGTCAGTTATAGCTTAGTGAGCTGCCTTCGCAATAGGTGTTCTACGTCATATCTATGCATTTCACCGCTACATGACGTATTCCGCCCACTTCAACTATACTCAAGACTTCCAGTATCAACGGCAGTTCTACAGTTAAGCTGTAGGCTTTCACCACTGACTTAAAAATCCGCCTACGGACCCTTTAAACCCAATAAATCCGGATAACGCTTGCATCCTCCGTATTACCGCGGCTGCTGGCACGGAGTTAGCCGATGCTTATTCTTATGGTACCGTCAGCCCCGAACACGTTCAGGGGTTTCTTCCCATATAAAAGCAGTTTACAACCCATAGGGCCGTCATCCTGCACGCGGCATGGCTGGGTCAGACTTTCGTCCATTGCCCAATATTCCTCACTGCTGCCTCCCGTAGGAGTCTGGTCCGTGTCTCAGTACCAGTGTGGGGGATCATCCTCTCAGAACCCCTACCCATCGTTGCCTTGGTGAGCCGTTACCTCACCAACTAGCTAATGGGACGCATGCTCATCTCTAACCGCCAAAGCTTTAATTAAATTAACAGGTATTAACTTAATATTATGGGGTATTAATCCGAGTTTCCCCGGGCTATCCCCCAGTTAGAGGCAGATTGCATACGCGTTACGCACCCGTGCGCCACTCGTCAGCTCTCCGAAGAGACTGTTACCGTTCGACTTGCATGTGTTAGGCCTGCCGCTAGCGTTCATCCTGAGCCAGGATCAAACTCTCCATTGTAAGATGTTTGAATTTTGGAGTTGACTCTTGTGGATTTTGCACTTTTCTTCCTTACCTAATATTTTAAAGAACTTCTTTCGTTTATTCGTAAACCCCGTTGTTTTGGGGCTGCAAATGTACTACTGTTTTTGACTCTTGCAAGTACTTTGAAAAAAAATTTTTCATCGTAATTTTCAACTGCAAAAGGGTCGGCAAAGATAAACTTAAAACATCTAATTAATCAAGTTTTTAACCAGATTTATTAACACTTAAGTTAACTAATTTAAACCGTTTTGCTTTCAGAGAACTTCCTTGCGTTAAGCGGCTGCAAATGTAAACGCGTTTTTGAATCTAACAAGGCCTCAAACGAAAATAATTGATGTTTTTTTATTTTTTTAGTAATAGTTTGTTAATCAAGGAGTTGACAAGGATACCGGTATGACTTTACCCCTGATAAACTGACCAGATGTAGTTAGGAACTGATAAATGAACGCAGCCATCTGCTCAGGTGTAAGTGGTGCAATGTACTCGGGGAAGGCATTTGCCAACATTTCCGTTTGAACAGCCCCAATGCATAAACTATTAAATGCCATGTCTGTGTTGGCATATTCTGCCTGAAGACACTCCATCAAACTAGCAGCTGCTGCTTTACTAGAACTGTAAGCTGTTAGCCCCGGGAACTTAACTGACCCTTGAAAGCCACCCATGCTGCTAATCATTACAACATGTGCATTGGTAGATAATGACGGCATAATCTTTTGCGTCAGCAAAAAGGGAGCCATGCAATTAACTCTATACGACCGTTCTAACTCTTCTTTTGGGATTGTTGTAAACGATTGATTAACTAAGTAGCCAGCATTATGCAACACATAGTTTAGTGTTACGCCATCTTCTGTTAGTCGAGCGCTGAGTTTTTCTATAGTTTCATCTTGTTCTAAGTCAAGAAAAACTGGAATACAACAATTTGGGTATTTTACTTCCAGATCATGTATCGCCTTTAAGTTTCTTGAGCATGCGTAAACAATACAATCATTCTCTAAAAACTTCTGTGCCGTAGCTAATCCTATGCCGCGACCTGCGCCTGTTATTAATATTGTTTGCATATGTCTTGATTCTATATGTTAAAAATTATGCATTTGAGATAACAAAAAAGCCTGCGTTAATATGCAGGCTTTTTTTTGTGTTATGAGATAACCATTATACTAACATGGTTACTGGTTCTTCTAAATTGGCTTTAACTTCTTGGAGGAATGCTGCGCCCGTTGCACCATCAACAACGCGATGATCACAACTGAGGGTTACTTTCATTCGGTTGCCTGGAACTACCTGACCATTCTTTATTACTGGAACCTCTTTAATACCACCAACTGCAAGTATGCAAGCATCTGGCGGATTAATAATTGCTGTAAACTCTTCTATGCCATACATACCTAGATTAGAAATAGTGAACGTATTCCCTTCCCAATCACTAGGCTGTAGTTTCTTGTCTTTCGCCCGCTGCGCGAAATCGCGAACCTCAGCTGATATTTGCGCCAAGCCTTTATGGTCGGTATTTCTAATTACAGGAACCAGCAAGCCTTCATCTACTGCAACCGCAACACCCACATTTATATAATTATAGTAAACGATGGTATCACCTCGCCACGAGGCATTTACTTTTGGATGTTTACGTAATGCCGTTGCTACAGCTTTAACTACAAAATCATTAAAGCTAATTTTTACTCCACCTGCAGCGTTGATCATCTTTCTAGCCTGCATTGCATTATCCATATCTATTTCCATAGTAAGATAAAAATGTGGTGCCGAGAATTTTGATTCGGCCAGCCTACGCGCAATTGTTTTACGCATTTGGCTTACCACAACTTCATCTACCGTAGTTTCTGCACTGCTATAGCTAGAACTCGCGGCAACCTGCTGGCTCGGTGTATAATTTTCAATATCGCGCTTTACCACCCTACCATTATCACCGCTGCCGGCCACGCGTGAAATATCTATTCCTTTTTCTTCTGCTATTTTCTTGGCTAAGGGCGATGCCATTACACGACCTGCAGAGACAGCAACAACAGGTGCTGGTGCATTTTGAATTGGCGCAGGTGCCTCATTTTGCTTCGGCTCTGCTGGCTCGGGTTGCTTTGTGGATGGTGTTTCTTGTGCTGGCGATTCATTTTGTGCAGCGCCACCATTTTTTAATGCTTCTATATCCTCACCCTTGTTGCCCAAAATGGCAAGAACTTCATCAACTGGAGCACTCTTACCTTCTTCTACACCTATATATAATAGTTCACCTTCTTGTCCTGGGAAGGCCTCAAACTCCATCGTTGCCTTATCGGTTTCAATCTCCGCAAGCAAATCACCTTCAGACACTTGGTCTCCTACTTTCTTATGCCACTTTGCTACCACGCCATCAGTCATTGTATCACTAAGGCGAGGCATATTAATTACTATTGCCATTTTTTATTCTTTAATCTTTGATGAACGGATAATCTTGTTGCATGTAAACACCTTTATATACATACTCTGCTGGAGCAAAAGGTGAATTATCCGCAAAATCAACACATTCTTTTACTAAGGCTTTAACGCGCGCATCAATTTCATCAAGCGTTGACTGAGTAGCCCATTTTTTCTCCTCAATAACATTTTTTACCTGAATGATAGGATCTAGCTTTTGATATTCGGCTACCTCATCTTTAGTTCTGTAATGTTGGGCATCACTCATAGAATGGCCTTTGTAACGGTATGTACGTATTTCCAACAGCGTAGGGCCGCCACCATTACGTGCTCTATCCACAGCTTCATACATGGCATCATAAACACTAACGGGATTCATACCATCAACCACACCACAAGGCATTTCATAACCCAAACCTAATTTGTAAAGGTCTGTGTGATTGGCTGTACGCGATACAGAAGTACCCATGGCATAACCATTATTTTCTATTACGAATACCACAGGAAGATTCCACAACATGGCTAAATTTAAGGTTTCGTGAAAAGAACCTTGACGGACAGCACCATCACCCATATATGTGAGGGTAACATTTTTGTTTCCTTGATACTGATCTGCAAAAGCTAAACCGGCACCTAGCGGAATTTGCCCACCAACAATACCATGACCACCGTAAAAGTGATGTTCTTTACTAAACATGTGCATGCTCCCGCCCTTACCGTGCGAGGTGCCGTCTATTCTACCCATTAATTCGGCCATTATTTTTCTAGGGTCTACCCCCATGCCGATGGGTTGCACATGGTTACGATAAGCAGTAATCATTTTATCACCTGGCTCCATAGCCACTAATGAACCTGCTAGTATAGCCTCTTGTCCATTGTATAAATGAAGAAAGCCTCGTATTTTTTGTTGGATGTACAGGGCTGCCGCCATATCTTCAAACTTTCGCCAGAAGAGCATGTCTTCATACCACTTGATATAAATCTCTTTCGTTATTCGCTTTTTGGGCATGACTTTTTTTTTGAGGGTGGCAAATTTATAAACAAACAGATTGGTATCAGTTTGGTTGCAACATTTACCCAGAATTTATATTAATGCTGATTTATCGAAAAAGAATGGCAATAAAACTTTTGTATTGGGCACTTCCCAAACCTCACCGCTTTCGCCATAAAAGAGTATTCTAATAGGTTCTTGTTGATTGAGCTCATACTCTAGCATAACCTGCCTACAACTGCCGCAACTTGTAAAAGGCTTGTCTGTATGTTGTTCTTCGTGCCTACAGGTTATTGCGATTGTTTCTATGATTACCTCGGGATAGGATGAGCGGGCAGCAAAAATAGCCACACGCTCTGCGCACAATCCTGAGGGATAAACCGCATTTTCTTGGTTATTACCTGTAACCACAACGCCATTGGCAAGTTTAATTGCAGACCCAACCCTAAAATGAGAATAGGGCGCATAAGCAAGCTCTCTACTTTGTACGGCCTGCATGAGCAAATCGTGGTCTTCTTGCGAAAGTTCCTTAACAGAAGAATATCTCTTTAAATATTCCAAGAGCTTGAATTTATTCAGCGGCAGTCATGCCGCCTAAGTCAAAACTAAGCGTAAATCTTAGCGTATTTTCTAATGGCGAGCGCACCAATGAATTAGCTGGAATAAGGTAGGCCATATCTAAGGCAAAAATGTTGTATTTGATGCCCGCACCAAAAGTGAAGTACTTTCTATTTCCTTTGGTTTCATTTTCATGTTGATAGCCAGCACGTACCATGAAGAAATCATTATACATCCATTCTGCCCCAACGTTTAATACGATTTCGCGCATCAACTCATTAAAACCATCGGGTTTTGCACTTGGGCTTAACGCCTGAATCATTCCAGTAAGCGGGTCTACTTCGTCATCTTTACCGGCAATTATTTCTCCTGTTTCAGGATCGCGCTCTGGTGGCGTTGGCACCAACAACTTATTCATATCTAGGTAAAAGCCAACCTTGTTATAATTGTCGAACTGCCAGATATAGCCACCACCTACGCGCAAATTTGTTGGTATAAAGTCATCGCGGCCAGATTCTGAATAGCTAATTTTTGCACCTACATTAGAGATGTTAACCCCAAACAATGCTGTACCTTTTTGTCCGCCTTGCATATTTATTTGACGGCTTTTGTAAAAGAATGAGATATCTGCACCAACACTTTGCCCTGGCTTAGTTTGTAGCCCTTGCACTATTTGTCCTTGTGCGATATCAGAAAAGATGTATCTGATTGATATACCGCCACTCCAAGTTTCTGAAAACTTCAGGGCGTAGGCTATATCTGCGCTAAATTCATACGGACTAAAAGTACCCGTAGAGTTACCTTGATCATCTCTAAAATTTATATCGCCTAAAGAGAAGTAACGGAGAGAAACGCCAATACCCTGTCTATCACCTATTGAGCTAACATATGAAAGATACGCCAAATCGATATCAGGAACTAAGCGGCTTAACCAAGGGGTGTAGCTTAAAGAAAGCTTAGATACATCTTCGCCCAAAAACGCCAATTTTGAGGGATTCCAAAAGATTGAATTTGGGTCTGGCAATGTAGCTACGCCCACATCGCCCATTGCACCGGCACGCGCGTCTGGCGAAATCATTAGAATAGGCACTGCGGTAGTTACCACGTTATATTTTTGATCTTGTGCGTTAGCATTAAAAAAGCTTCCTACTATTAGACTAAGCAACAAGCTCATTTTAACCGTCTTCGTGTACATATAAATATTGTGTATTAAGGGTGACAAATATAGATTAACAATGTTATTAGCGGATGTATACAAGCTTACTGTAATCGGTGGCGGTGCTTCCATCCTCTAAGGATCTTACAATTACCCGAAAAACATAAACGCCACTTGAAATTTGGCTGCCTTGTTCATTGGTACCGTCCCAAGTAATTTGGTTTACGCGATTACCCAAACTGGTGAGCTTTTCAGTAATGCGCTTTACCAAATCACCATTTTGACCAAAAATTTGAATATCTACCTCTAGGGGTTCGCCAGCGCGATTATGCTCAAACTGGAAACGTGTGATTTTGCTAAATGGGTTGGGATAATTTAAGACTCTATTCAGGGCTAATTGTGCAGACTCATCTACGATAAAGGTAATTTCATCTTGACCCATATTATTGCTTACATCCCACGCACGCACCAATAAATGATGCTCTCCTGCTGGCAGATTAAAGAAAGGATAGGCTACAGTGCCCGACTGATAACTGTTTAAGTCTGCTTCGAAATAATCATTTAATATTATGGGTGCACCCGTGTTACCATCTAGTATGCCGAGTATATCATGGCCAATACCAGTGCCCACTGTGTTAATGCCGTTTTCATCATTTATCAGTGCTAATCCAGTTGGATCTTTGTCCGTTAACCCACCTGCAATAAAGTTGGTATCATTTATAAATAAACGAACAAGAGGGCCTTCATCATCAGGTTCTGCCGATAAATCAAGACTTCCTACCAAAATATCCTTATTGAATCCGGCTGCATCTATAACAGAGTCTGTAGCGTAATAACTAATCTTGCCATTACCTACTACGAATGAAATATCTAGCGGAACAACAAACTCAAACTCCCAAACGCCATTCTTAACTTCTGCCTTGCCTCTGTAGATAACATTTTCTCTTGTTTTGTAGGTAAGCGGCTGCCCTTCGCCATCATTGCGCAATGTTACTTTTTGAAAGTCTTTATCAAATACTGTTGGTTTTAAGATGCCATTAAAATCAGCTAACAAAGCGCCTTGCTGATTTTCTATATGACCCTTCACTTTTATTTTACTCAAAGCTTTAAGGGTATCTGTTGGTGATGCTAAGCTGTCATTGATATAGATTTCATCGGTAATAACTTCAAAATCTGGTAGTGCCAAATACATAGCAGGATCACCAATAAAAGTAAACCGAAGCTTATCAGAGCTCGTGCTACTATTTTTAACCGCTTGAGCAACTTCTCCTAAACTCAACTGCTGACCGTTAGTAACGGTAAATAAATATTGCGCTAATTGTTGATTGATAACATAGGTGCTCGGATTGGCAAATACAGGCCTGAGGGTAGAATACAGCCCAATTGCACCACCTGCTGGGTTTAAAAACAACTGCTCACCAGCAGAAACCCTACCGGGATCATCAACCCGGGTAAACTCGCAAGTTACGGTAGTAAATACGGGTAGTTGGTTAATGTTGGTCCATGAATTGATATCGGCAAGTTGTAGTATGCGCTCTTTTGCCCACCCTACTTCGCCACCATGCCCCAAATAAGACGTAACTAAATTACCACGCTGTACTTTTCTAAAGAGATCATCTCTTGCCCCTGGGTATCTTTGACTACCTGCTTTTACTTCTTGCACATAGCTGTCTATATATATCTTTTCAATATTAACCTTAGAATAAACGGTATCTAGTTCACGGCCAATCCTGTCCATATAGTTAAGAAAATCCATTTCCCAAGATTCATCAACATCGTCACTAATGAGCAACGCCCGGTTACGCCAGTCATCAAAAGTTCTCTTTTCTGTGTTGTAATTAATTACTTTATCAACACTGGCTTTTGCTTCAGAAAGCGTTTTAACGGGCATTCTACCGATACCTATGTCCAAGTCTTCTAGCAACATTACACGGCCTTCGTCATCATCTAGATACCCGAAAAAATCATCTGTACAAAAAGAAGAATACAAACTAAAAGAGGTGGTACTCTGAAATATGGGCACAAAATTATGATCGTTGGGTGTGCGTTTTTTATAGTCATAAGATGCATCTCCAAACAACAATAAATAGCGCAGAGACTTTGTAGCATTTGGATTTTTGTAAAGGTGACGCAAAAACAATTTTATCGCTGTGATATCTTGCATACCACTACTAAACTCATTATAAATAACCTCTGGCGTTACCACCGCTACTGAAAGATTTTGTGTTGCTGCATGGTAATCAGCCAAGCGCTGCGCCTCTGCAATAAAATTTGGATGGCTTACAATAACCATTTCTATATCGGTTAAGCCAGCCAGATTTTGATTTTGAACGGCCCCTACTTTGGCAGGTAGCGGGAAATTGCTTCCTGAAAGCGCAACAAAGGTTCTTAAGGTATCGCTTGGGGCTATGAAACTCGCGGTGTTGTTTGAAAGCTGCAACGGTAGCACGCGCTGGTTATTAAAGTTTGTAACATCCCAAATACGTGTGGAAGCAGTTGCATTATCAACGATGTATTGTGCTGCGCCTCCTGCGCGATAGGCTTTTTGATCTCTAAATATTATTTGATTACTGCTGATAGCCAGTTGCCTGCGTGCTTCAACCTCAATATAATCTAACCAAGCCGTAGCAGATGGGTTAATGGCATTGTTATAGGTGACCTTTATTTGCAAGGAAGATGCACCTGGTATAAACGGCACGCGATTAAAATCTGCATTGGCATACGGTGCACCTGAGTTTGTACTTACTGCAGGAAATTGCAATGTTGTAACCGGGTTAGTATTAACTTGAAACGTCATGTTTGTACCTGAAGAGGTTGATCGTGCAACGGCACGTGCGGTAATCCAGGCTGTATCTGATATAATGTTAGGAAACTGAACTACATAATCATAACTCAACTTAAAATCAAATAAATCACCAAACCATTCTCTTCCAGAGCCTACTAAATTGTATTGATCTGTTTCTATGAATTGAAAATCATCTACCGAGGTAACCGTATAGTTAGCATTAGCTGGCGCATAACCCACCTGCTGCATGCGCTTACCTATTGCCCCTGGTGTTACTGTTAAAAAATAATAGCTCTGTTCAGCATATATATTATAAGTGTGTACAAATCGTTTTTCATTCTCCTTATATGCCCATGAATGTGGCCCCTTGGCGTAAAACAACGCATAATCATTACCACTAAAAACACCATCACCGCCATCAACCATGTAAAGACTTAATTCTTGGAGTTCTGGGTTTGGATTATTCGCATTAACTTCAGAAAGCATATTATTCCCATTGCCAAAAAGACGAATGCTTGAAGACGCCAAATTAGAGGTGGAAAAACCACAGTCGGCCAATAGCTGCGGTGTGATTTTATAAACACCATCTGTTGTTATGGCCAATTTATGCCATTGTCCTGTTGCTAAAACACTGGTATCAGACATCGCCAACGTTTTATTATGCTGTGCAATTTGTGGCTTAGGGTTTAGCTGTAACTCAAATTTCACCAACCGCTCGTAACGATTAGCTTGTTGGTTATAGCGCACGGGCAGAATGCAATAAGCGATAACATTGTTTTTTTGCTGATAAACCTGCTGAATCTCGAAGTTTTTTGGGAGCGAAGAGACCTCCAACAATGACACTTCATCTTCAGGAATTGGCTCCGCTTCCGCGTTTATAATAGTCAGTTGCGCATTTGTCAAACTCCAAACCTGCCCACAATAACTAGGTATCACCTCATGCTGTGCGCCTGCACTCGCATTGTTAAACCAAAGTAATCGATGATTACCCGTAACAACAGGTTTTTGCCATAATATAGCAGTTTGCTGAGCGATCATTTGAAAACTGAAAAAGACAAGTAAACAAGATAAAAAGCGCGTCATCTGGTATAGCTATAAATATGTTGGTGAATAAACGATAACTGGTCTACAATATTTCGACCAATATTCCATTCTATTCATTAAATGAGTTAACGATGACAAAGGTAAAGACAACTTCTTTGTAGAACGAGTCAAGAATTTAGACTTGCTAATGATGTTGATTAATTATTTGTATAATTGTTCGCTGAAAAATATTGGCTTAGATGACCAGATGTAACAATGCTATTTGGCTGATTGCGCTTTTTTTAATGGGGATTACGGCTCATGCCCAGGATCCGCATTTCTCGCAGTATTATGCCAATCCACTCTATTTAAACCCTGCTTTTGCAGGTGTAAAAAAGTGCCCTTCATTGCACTTAAATTATCGGAATCAATATCCTGCACTAGGGGTATATCAAACTTATTCTGCAAGCTATGATCAATATGTAGCTGGCATAAAGGGTGGTTTAGGTGTGCTTTTAATGCGTGATGAAGCCGGCAATGGGGCCTTGAACTTAACCGAGGCCAGCGTTATTTACAGTTATCATTTAAAGGTAAATCGTAAGTTTACGATGCTGGCTGGTTTTCAAGCAACATTTCGTCAACGTTCACTCAATTGGGGCTCTTTTACTTTCCCAGACCAAATTGACCCATTCTACGGTTTTGTTAAACAGACAAACGAAGTACAACCAGGTGCAAACACCAATAATCACTTAGATTTAAGTGTTGGCTTTTTAGGTTATACAGAGTATTGGTACTTAGGCGCTACTGCCCATCACCTAACAGAGCCTAACGAAGCATTTTTATCTAACAATCAACTTCCCCTAAAATTAACCGTACACGGTGGTGCCTCTATACCCTTAGGCAGAAGAAGGCTTCACAACAGCACACGTAACTTGTTAATTCCCAATTTCGTATACCAGCTGCAAGGCAGTGCCTCTCAAATAACCGCTGGCCTATCTTTTAACAGAGGGCCTATATCTGGTGGATTGTCGTTACGTCATGGCGGTAATAATCCAGATGCTGCAATTATTATTTTAGGTCTTGCACCTGAAAAGCTGGCATGGTCAATTGGTTATAGTTATGATTATACCATAAGTGACCTAACAAACGTTCCTGGTGGGTCTCATGAAATTTCTTTGATGTATAACTTCCCTTGTAGAGTAAGAAAGCAAAGCATTAAGGAAATTAAGTGTCCTACGTTTTAGAGCTATTTATAAAAGAAACATTCGCATACTGATATGAAAAAGCAGTTTTCCATTTTCACTCTTCTTGCATCATCATTGATGTTCTTTTCCTGTTCAAAGGATTCTAACACAACTGGCTGGAAGTTTAACGACAAGAAAAATGGTGGATTTGAAGTTAACCTGAAATACAAAGGTCAGGAAACAGGTCCCGGTCTCATCTTCGTTGAAGGTGGTACTTTCGTGATGGGTCAGGTAGAAGAAGATGTGGTTAAAGATTGGAACAACTTTCCGAGAAGAGTAACCGTAGGTTCATTCTATCTAGATGAAAACGAAGTAACCAATGTTGATTATCGTGAATACCTGTATTGGTTGCGTAGGGTTTACGACTATGATTATTACCCAGAGATTTACCGCTCAGCACTTCCTGATACGTTAGTATGGCGCGACAAGTTGGGCTATAATGAAGTTTATGTGGAGAACTATCTGCGTCACCCTGCTTTTAACTACTACCCTGTTGTAGGTGTTAGTTGGATTCAAGCCATGAAGTACTGCTCTTGGCGTACAGATCGCGTTAACGAACAAATTCTTATTGAAAAAGGCATCTTTAATGTAATGTCTGATCAAGTAGACGCAGATAACTTTAACACAGAAGTTTATCTATACAAACCAGGAGAGTATACCCAACAAAACAAAAAAGGTCTGAAGGATTACAATCCTAATTCTGTTTACGGTAAAGAAGGCCGTCCCGCACGTATTGAAGATGGTATTTTACTACCTAAATACAGGCTTCCAACAGAAGCAGAATGGGAGTTTGCTGCTTATGGACACATAGGTAACCGTATATATGATCGTACTGTAGACCAGAACAAGTATGCTTGGAATGGTTCAGCTTTGCGCTCTGGTGAAAAGAATGATCGCGGTGAAATTCTAGCCAACTATAAGCGTGGAATGGGTGACAATATGGGTACCAGCGGTTGGTTGAATGATCAAGCTATAGTAACCATGCAGGTGCGTTTCTATCCGCCTAATGACTTTGGTCTTTACGATATGGCAGGTAACGTTGCCGAGTGGGTTTTAGACGTATATCGTCCACTAACACCTGATGATGTAACAGATTACAGACCATACCGTGGTAATGAATTCAAAGCTTATGACGAAGATTACCAAGGCATTGGTTCATTAGAGGTTCTACAAGAACCACAATATGACGCAGATAGTAACGTAGTTCGCCTACCCGGTTCTCTTCCTGTACGCGATGTTACTGTAGAAGAAAACTTGGGCAGAAGAAATTATGAGCGTAGCGATTATCGTGACTACATGGATGGTGATGTTGAGAGCAGCATTTACTATGACAAAACCGTACCAGAAGGCGAAGCAGCCATGTATGATTACTCATCGACAACAATGGTGAGCAACACAACACGCGTATACAAGGGTGGTAGCTGGAAAGATCGTGCATACTGGCTAACCCCGGGTACCCGCCGTTACTTAGAACAAGATCTTTCTACAGATTACATAGGTTTCCGTTGCGCTATGGATAGAGTTGGATTCCAAAACTTAGACGACAAGCGTGATAAGCGCCATAAGAAGCCTAAGCAAAAAACATTTAAGCGATACAAACTAGATTAAAAAGTTAATTTCAACCCCGGCAACAGTCGGGGTTTTTTATGTAACAAAGTTTCTCTTATGAAATTATTAGATGCCTTTTTAGAAGTTAAAAAAGTAAGCACAGACTCTAGAAACGATTTAAAAGATAGCATCTTCTTTGCGTTAAAGGGTGCAAATTTTAACGGCAACACCTTTGCTGCCGAAGCACTCGCAAAAGGCGCAAGATACGTGGTGATTGATGAGCATCAACCAGCACTTCCCAAAGACAAGTGCTTTGTGGTTGATGACGCGCTAACAGCACTACAAGAACTGGCAACCGCCTACCGAAAAACTTTTACAGGCACTGTAATCGGGCTAACAGGTAGTAATGGCAAAACAACTTGTAAAGAACTCTTCAGAGATGTTTTAGCAACCACTTATAAAACATCAGCAACTGAAGGCAACCTCAACAATCATATTGGTGTACCCCTAACCTTGTTACGCACACCCGCAGATGCTGAAATGATTATCATAGAAATGGGTGCGAATCATCAAAGAGAAATCGCATTGTTAAGCAGTATTTGTGAGCCAGACCTCGGGTTTATCACCAATTATGGAAAAGCCCATTTGGAAGGATTTGGCGGTGTTGAAGGTGTTATTAAAGGAAAAAGTGAGCTCTACGATTACCTTAGAGCACATCAAAAAATAGCTTTAGTTAATTGTAAGGATGCCAAGCAACTGGAAAAAAGCAGCGGTATAGCGCGTGTTACCTTTGGCAATTGTAATGAGGCAGACATCTACATTGAAAACGAATTGGGAACTATGGCCACTGCTCGTTTTGAAGGCGAACTCATTGCTTCACGGTTAACAGGCGATTTCCATTTCAACAACATTGCTGCCGCCATTGCACTTGGCAGTTACTTTAAGGTTAAACCATCCGCTATAAAAGTTGCTATTGAAGCCTATAATCCATCAATGAACCGTAGCGAATGGAAAAAAACAGAACGTAATGAAGTGTTATTAGATGCTTATAATGCAAATCCTGATAGTATGCAGGCCAGCGTAATAGCCTTTACGAAAATTGAAAAACCCAACAAATGGTTTGTTCTTGGAGATATGTTTGAACTCGGTGAATATACCCACGAAGAACACCAGCGCATTGTAAATATGCTAGAAGATGCGCAAGCCAAAAATGTGATACTTATCGGTGATGCATTTTCACAAACAACCAAGCCTGCTAATTATTACAGCGTACGCGAAACCCCATTGGCAAAAGAACTACTTCACAAACTTGCACTTGATGGTTGTACAATACTGCTAAAGGGTTCACGGGGAATGCGCTTAGAAACGCTTTTAGATGCACTATAGCTGATTGGATTCACAGCATAGATCTTAATCGCAATCAACAAAAAAGAGCTCCGGGATACAGAGCTCTTTTTTGTTTAGATATAATCGCCTTTCTGCGGCATCTTTATAAGATGCACATTCAGCGTAAATATTAATCCGCTAAAATGCTTCTAGAAATTACTAAGCGCTGAATTTCTGAGGTACCTTCATAAATCTGAGTGATTTTGGCATCACGCATTAAGCGCTCAACATGATATTCTTTTACATAGCCATAACCACCATGAATTTGTACAGCCTCTGTGGTTGCCCACATGGCTACCTCACTGGCGTATAACTTGGCTATTGCGCTTTCTTTATCAAAGTTTTTACCCTGATCTTTAAGCCATGCAGCCTTAAGCACCAAATTTCTAGCAGCCTCAATACGGGTTTCCATATCTGCCAACTTAAACGCAATAGCCTGATGGTCACTAATTGTTTTACCAAATGCCTTGCGCTCTTTACTATATTTTAGGGCCAACTCATAGGCGCCAGCCGCAATACCCAATGCTTGGGCGGCAATACCAATGCGGCCACCACTAAGCACCTTCATCGCGAACTTAAATCCAAATCCATCTTCACCTAGTCTATTTTCCTTTGGCACTTTCACATCGGTAAACATCAAGCTATGCGTATCACTACCTCTAATACCCATTTTATCTTCCTTCTTACCAACAATAAACCCATCAAGGCCTTTTTCAACTATTAAGCAGTTAATGCCCCGGTGGCGTTTTTCTACGTCAGTTTGTGCCATTACTAAGCAAACAGAAGAAGAATTACCGTTGGTAATCCAGTTTTTAGTGCCATTTACCAGGTAGTGATCACCTTGATCTATAGCTGTGGTTTTTTGACTTGTGGCATCACTACCCGCTTCTGGCTCACTTAAACAAAATGCACCAATGATATTGCCCGTTGCAAGAGGCACTAAATATTTCTGTTTCTGTTCTTCAGAGCCATATTTTTCTATACCCCAGCATACCAATGAATTGTTTACGCTCATTACCACTGAAGCCGAAGCATCAATTTTCGAAATTTCTTCCATCGCCAATACATAAGAAATGGTATCCATACCACCTCCACCGTATTCGGGACTAACCATCATACCCATAAAACCAAGTTCGCCCATGGCCTTAATCTGTTCTGTGGGGAATTTTTCGTGGGTATCACGTTCAATAACGCCTGGCAATAATTCTTGCTGTGCAAAACTTCGCGCAGCCTCTTTGATCATTAAATGCTCTTCAGAATATTCAAAATTCATGTATATGGAGTTTTAAAAGGAGTGAGTATTTTAAGCGGCACAAAGATAACCGCTAAGCCTGATGAACCAACACGAAATACGCGCAATCGGTTTAATGAGTGGCACCTCATTAGATGGCCTTGATTTAGCCCATGTAGTATTCCGTTATGACGGCCAAAAGTGGAATTTTACTTTGTACGATACTTTAACGCATCCATATAATGCATACTGGGAAACACAACTGGCGCAAGCGCAAAACTTATCTCCAAAAGAGCGTAATGCACTTTCTAGTGCATATAGTGCTTGGCTGGGAGAAGTTGTAAACCAATTCAGAGAAGACTATCATATTTCGCAAGTGGATCTTATTGCAAGCCACGGACATACTGTTTTTCACCAACCAGACAACCGCATAACAGAGCAAATTGGCAATAATGAGGCATTATGCACGATAACTAAATTACCTGTGGTTTGCGATTTTAGATTACAGGATGTACTGTTGGGTGGTCAAGGTGCACCTTTAGTACCTATTGGAGATGCGCTGCTTTTTTCAGAGTATGATGCCTGCCTAAACTTGGGAGGATTTGCCAATATTTCCTTTGAGCAAGGGGAAAAAAGAATTGCATTTGATATTTGTCCGGTGAATATTGTGCTTAACCATCTTAGCCAAGAACTAGGTCATGCTTATGACGCCAATGGCAATTTCGCCCGACAGGGCATAATTGACCACGACCTTTTAAACCAATTAAACAAGCTCTCTTATTATAGTATGCAGCCGCCCAAAAGTCTTGGCAGAGAATGGGTAGAAGAACAGATTTTTCCCTACCTAAAAAACACGCCAGTGCATGATAGCCTGAGAACTTTTACAGAGCACATTGCCCAACAAATTGCGGCTGCAACAGCGCATTTACCGCATCAAAAACTCTTAATTACTGGCGGCGGTGCGTTTAATGGATTTCTATTAGAACGGATTATCGCAACGTCATCTATGCAGATTACGCTGCCAGAAAAAGCGGTGATCACACACAAAGAGGCCCTCATTTTTGCCTTTTTAGGCACGTTGCGCTGGCTCAATAAAACAAACTGCCTTAGCAGTGTTACAGGGGCATTACGCAACCATAGCAGCGGCAGGGTTTTTATGCCAAAATCTCAAATTTAACATGATGCCTATTTTAGCCCACACCATAAAGCGTCTTTGCACATGAAAGTAATCCCTAAGTACAAACTATTATTGGCGCTGCCCATCCTTATCGCCATAGTTTTTGTGATCCGCTTTGTTCATGAGCCAGACCTTTGGTGGCAGCTACGCACCGGAGAATTTATCTTAACACACGGCAGCGTACCGGATAAAGACGTTTTCAGTTTTACCTATGATGGCGTTTCGTGGTTAAACGTAAAATGGGGCTTTGAAGTTATTCAGGCCTTGGTAGTGACATCCTTCGGCCCCGAAGCCTTACCCCTACCACAGATTATTGCAAACATTCTCTTGCTGATTTTTGGTTGGGGCATAATCAAAAATATAGACAGGCAAAACACCAGCACTTCTGCTGCTACCACATTAGCTTCTCTTCTTTTTTTAGTAGGGATGAGTTACCGCATGAATGGTCGCCCAGAACTGGTTTCATACACCTTTACGGCATGCTATCTCTACATTTTCACAGCAACCAACAATGGCAAAACCAACTGGTTTTATGCCTTAATACCCGCGCAAATACTTTGGGCCAACTTACATGAAGCCTATGGCGTTGGTCTAATCATGGTTTTTGTTTACCTCTTTTCTGCGTGGTTTGGTTTTTATACGGCAAAAGTTCAAAAGCAAGATGAAAAACAAGGTCTCATTAAGAAGACTGTTCTTGGCATTATTGCTTGGCTTGGCGTTGCCGTACATCCATCTGGGCTGCACATGCTCTGGCATCCATATGAGATTTTTACCCAACTGAGCAGCAACCAGTTTACACAAGAAATTTACAGTGCCGCAAATGGGGCCTATTGGCATATGCCTGCATATTTATCCTTAGGCATCACCATCATTGCGGTATTGTACCTTTATCGCATCGGGCGTTCAAATAATCGCTTTAGAATTCAGACCCTCATCGCACAGGTACCGTTATTTTACGTGCTCCTTTTTTTCGCTTTTTTCTACCTAAGCCTAAAGTCTTATCGCAATTTACCCTTTCAATTTATCATCACCATGCCCATTTTAGCGTTGTGGTTTGCCAAAAGCTTACAGAACATTACGCCAAAACTTCAGGTGTTTGGTGTAGCCCTTGTTGCCAGCCTCTTATATCTGAGTATTGTTAGCAATTGGTTTTACAAAATGTGGTTACCACAAGAGCAATATGGCTGGGGTGTAAGCACGGCCAAAAACCCAGTTGGGGCTGCGCGATTCATAGAAAAAAACCAACTTAAAGGCAATGCCTTTACAGATTACCTCAGCAGCTCCTACTTCTTATGGCACCTGCAACCCGACTTTAAAACTTTTGTTGATTTACGTGATTTAGACATTTTTGAGGCCGAGGACATAGATATTGCGCTTACATGCTGCACCAACCCCACAAGACGTACGGCCACAGGTGCCGCCATCTGGGATGTTGTTAATCAACGGTATGCTTTTGAATACGTAGCCTTGCTCAACAATCCAGACTTTTTACCACTACACCGCTACCTCATCAAAAATGACACGTATAAATTGGTTTATGCAGATGCCCTATCTTCTGTATTTGTGCGCAATTCCCCAGAAAATAAAGATCTCATTGCGCAATATAAAATGATAAACTTTCAACCTGATGCGCCTATGCCCTCTTCGGTAATCCCAAAGATTTTTAACCCATTTTACCATCCTCCCACACAAACTGATGCCGTTTTTGAAAAAACCCGCACAGCTTATTTGAAAGCACTAGGACTACCTTTAGAATAACACCAAAAGTCTACTTTTGCGCCACCCTTAAAAACCCCATATTTTATGAAAGCACAACTCGTAGCTTTTGAAAAGAAACCAGCAGAAATCGTTTTCCATTGGCATGATTCAGAAACCGAAGCAAAAGGCTGGGTGGTGATAAACTCACTGCGTGGCGGTGCTGCCGGTGGCGGTACGCGTATGCGCCCTGGTTTAACAGAGCATGAGGTACTCTCTCTGGCCAAAACCATGGAAATCAAGTTTACCGTTGCCGGACCTCCCATTGGTGGCGCAAAGTCGGGAATTGATTTTGACCCAAATGACCCACGAAAAGCCGGTGTATTAGAGCGCTGGTACAAGGCTGTAAAACCACTACTCAAAAATTATTACGGCACAGGTGGCGATTTAAATGTGGATCAAAAAACTGAAGTAATCCCAATAACTGCTTCGCTAAACATTCTACATCCACAAGAAGGTGTGCTGCAAGGTCATTTTAACCCCAGTACATCCGCTAAAGAAATTAAAATAAAGCAACTACAGCAGGGCGTTTCATTGCACGTAAAAGATACAGCCCTAAGCCCCAACCCCGCCATAGACCATAAGGTTGGCGATTTAATTACAGGGTATGGTACGGCAGAAAGTGTGCGCCACTTCTACAATATTTATGGCGGTAATCTTAAAGATAAACGTGTTCTTATTCAAGGTTGGGGCAATGTGGGTAGCGCTGCAGCATACTACCTCGCCCAAAGCGGCGCCAAAATAGTGGGCATCATAGACCGTGTTGGCGGATTGATACGTGCAGAGGGTTTCTCATTTGAAGAGATTAAATCTCTATACAATGCCAAGACAGGCAATTTCTTGCAAGCCGAAAACATCATTCCTTTTGAGGAAATTAACAATACCATTTGGGGTATAGGTGCCGAAATTTTTATTCCCGCAGCAGCTTCACGCCTGGTAAACCGCACCCACCTACATACCCTTTTGGCCAATGGTCTTGAGGTTATTTCTGCCGGGGCAAATGTGCCCTTTGCCGATGAAGAAATTTTTTATGGCCCTATTTCTGAAGAAGCAGATGCATCTTGCGCGGTGATACCAGATTTTATAAGCAACTGCGGCATGGCGCGGGTTTTTGGTTATTTAATGGGCGATGATGCAGAGGTATCAGATACCGCCATTTTTAATGACGTTAGCGAAACAATAAAGCAAGCGCTAGAAAAAACATACGCCAAAAATGCCAGCAAAACATTACTCACAAATACGGGCTATGAAATTGCTCTTGCGCAACTTTTATAGCGAAGTATAAGTTCTTTAAGTGTTGGATAAAAATGATTTTATTTTAACAGCTATCCACAAAAAACACTATAAATTGCCTTCCGTTAATTTGAATTAAAAGACACACAATCCCTATTTCTATGTATATCTTAATGCTTGTGATTTTTGTGCTTGGCTACACCGCCATTGCTATTGAACACACCATTCGAATTGATAAGGCAGCATCTGCACTAATAACTGGTGTTTTATGTTGGACCATTTATGTGGTTGGCGCAATGGGCATTGTTGATTTTGAGGCTATTCCGCAAAGTGTAATGGGTTTGTTTCAGGCTGATGGTCTTGGTGCAGACAAACATGAAGTCATCACACATTATGTTACAGAATTTCAAATTCTAGAGCATTTGGCTGAAATCGCTAGTATCTTATTCTTCTTGATTGGTGCCATGACCATTGTTGAATTAATAGACGCGCATGAGGGTTTTGCCGTAATAACTGACCGTATTAAAACAACAAACAAGGTAAAACTACTTTGGATTGTCAGCCTTTTGACCTTCTTTTTATCCGCTGCATTAGACAACCTAACAACCACCATAGTCATGGTTTCTTTGTTGAGAAAGCTGATTCAAGACCAACATCAACGTTGGTTTTTTGCGGGTATTGTTGTTATTGCGGCCAATGCCGGTGGCGCTTGGAGCCCCATTGGTGACGTTACCACTACCATGCTTTGGATTGGCGGACAAATCACCACAGCTAAAATTGTAACTGGCATCATCATACCAAGTTTAGTTTGTTTAATAGTGCCGCTTGGGTACTTGAGTTTTAGAATGAAAGGCAACATTGAGCGCCCGAGAAAATCAGAAACTGTAGATCACTACCTAGACCCCACCACCCCATTTGAACGCAACTTTGTGTTTTTTGCAGGTATTTTAGGCCTGCTCCTTGTGCCGATCTATAAAACAGTAACGCATCTGCCTCCATTTATGGGCATGATGCTTTCTTTGGGTATGCTGTGGTTACTCACAGATTTACTACATCGCAGCAAGAATAGAGAGTTTAGAGTAAAACATTCGGTGGTTGGCGTAATCCGCAAAATAGATACACCCAGCGTGCTCTTTTTCTTGGGCATCTTATTGGCCGTTGGCAGTTTACAAAGCGCTGGTCACCTTCGGGAATTGGCCGTTGGCCTAGACAATAGTATTGGCACATCAGAGCCCACGGGCGTATATACGGTGAGCGTAATTATTGGTTTGCTCTCCTCTATTGTTGATAATGTGCCCCTAGTGGCAGCAAGTATGGGTATGTATCCTTTAGCCATGGAAGGATTTTTTATGCAAGACGGGTTGTTTTGGGAATTCTTGGCGTACTGTGCCGGTACAGGTGGAAGCGCCCTTATTATTGGCTCTGCTGCTGGTGTAGCTGCAATGGGTATAGAAAATATCAGCTTTGGCTGGTACCTGCGCAACATCTCTTTACTTGCAGTTCTAGGTTACCTCGCCGGTGCAGCGGTTTATATCGCAGAACACGCGCTTTTTCATTTTTAATGCCACTTTTCAACTAAAAGAAACTTGTTAATATCACCTGAAGAACGCCCCAACTTGGGGCTTTTCTTTTTATAGGTTTGACTGGGTTAAACAATAAAATCCACCCAAAATCATTATTTACTTAGATAACACAGATTTTACATGAAAACACATCTGTTACAAATCGTTACAGACGGCCAACAAAGTGATGCGCTGCTAGACGAGCAACCTGTTGAAAAAACATTGAGCATTATGGATCTCATTTTGGCCGGTGGTCCGGGTGGAATGCTCATCATGGGCATACTCTTTCTACTTAGCATTGTTGCCGTTTACATTTTTGTTGAACGCTTTGGGGCGATAAAAAACGCCAATAAGCTAGACAAGAACTTCATGAATAACATCAAAGACCATGTGGCCAACAGTAAATTGGAAAGCGCCCTTGCCCTTTGCCAAAGCACCGCAACCCCCATTGCAAGAATGATGGAAAAAGGTGTGAGCCGTATAGGCAAACCTTTAGAAGACATCACTACCAGTATAGAAAATCAAGGCAAATTAGAAATTCAACGCCTGGAGAAAAATCTGCCCTTTTTAGCAACCATAGCCGGTGGCGCACCAATGATCGGGTTTTTAGGTACCGTTATTGGTATGATTATCACCTTTAAAGAAATGGCCAATGCTGGTGGTCAAATAAACATCGGCCTTATGGCAGAGGGGATTTACACCGCCATGAGTACCACTGTTGCGGGTCTTTTTGTTGGAATTTTTGCCTACTTCGGTTATAACTACCTCACCGCACGGGTTGAAGCCGTTATTTACAAAATGGAAAGCAGCGCAACAGAATTTTTGGATTTATTGCATGAACCCGCTTAAATAAACCATTATGAATCTACGTTCAAGAAGTAAGGTTAGTGCAGAGTTTAGCATGAGCTCTATGACAGATCTCGTGTTTTTGCTTTTAATATTTTTCATTCTAACCTCTACCCTCGTAACCTCTAGTGCCCTAGATGTTATTTTGCCTAAAAGCAAAGCCCAAAGCGTAAAAAAACACAATGTTACAGTTACCATTTCGCCAGATTTAAAATTTAGTGTAGATGGCGACTTGGTGCCGGCAGCTGGTGTAGAGCGTGCTATTTTGGCTAAAACCGCGGGTATAGATGAAGCGGTTGTTGTTTTACGTGCAGACAAAGACGTGCCTACTGGAGAAACGGTACGAATTTTGGACATTGGTTATCGTAATCGGCTAAAGATGATCATAGCCACAGACCCTGGTGCATAATGAGTACAGAACCAAAACACAAAAGACGCGGCATATTGGCCACGATATTTTATCACATAGCAATGCTGTTGCTATTTATATTTTTCGGTCTCACCTACCAAGACCCACCCCCTGAAGATGGCATTGCCATTAATTTTGGCTATGAGGATGACGGCAGTGGTAACACAGAACAATCTGCACCCCAACAAGTAGAGCAGTCTACAACTACGGATGCCACGAGCACGATTGATGAAGAGGTAACTACGCAAGACAGCGAAGAAGCGCCCAGTGTTACCGACAAGCAAACGGAACAGCCCAAAGAAACACCTAAAGAAAAACCAAAGGAAGAAACCAAACCACAGCCAGACCCACGCTTGCAGAATGCCTTAGGAAAAACAGGCACACAGCAAGGTCAAGGACAAGGTGAAGGCGAAACCACCGGTGGTGGCGATCAGGGAGACCCCAATGGAGACAGAAATAGTCAGAATAGAACAGGATCTGGTTCTGGCTTTGGCGATGGCGTACTGGGAGATGGAAGAAAGCCAATTTACAAACCAAAAATAAGTTCAGAATGTGGTGAAATTGGCCGTGTAATCGTAAAAGTCTATGTGAATAGCAACGGGCAAGTGGTACGCGCAGAAACTGGCGTAGGCACCGTAGATGGTAAACAAACCAATACCACATCTACTTGCTTAATGAATGTGGCTAAAGAAGTAGCAATGAAAACACGGTGGCAAGCTACAGACCAAGGCGCACAGCAATTTGGTTTTATAATTGTGAACTTTTCTCAATAAGGCACCACCATATCATTTCGTATTAAATGACCTATCAGCAAACCCTGGATTGGCTTTTCACGCAATTGCCGATGTACCAAC
>CAYQDW010000023.1:23259-34991 GCA_964416385.1 uncultured Cryomorphaceae bacterium
ATGACCTATCAGCAAACCCTGGATTGGCTTTTCACGCAATTGCCGATGTACCAACGCGTTGGTGGCGCGAATTATAAAATTGATCTCGAAAAAACCCATTTGCTGATGGATCTTTTGGGCCATCCAGAAAATGGTTTTAAAAGTATACACGTTGCGGGCACTAACGGCAAAGGCTCTGTGAGCCACATGTTAGCCAGCGTTTTGCAAGAACAAGGGCTAAAAGTGGGCCTATATACTTCGCCACACCTAAAAGATTTTCGCGAACGCATAAAAATTAACGGCCAGATGATTAGTGAAGCGGCCGTTGTTGATTTTGTAACTGCCTATAAAGATGCATTTACCAACCTGCAACTCTCCTTTTTTGAGATGACGGTAGGTCTTGCTTTTGCCTATTTCAAGCAAGAGCAAGTTGATATTGCCATTATTGAGGTTGGCATGGGTGGCCGTTTAGATTCTACCAATGTGATTACACCTTTAGTCTCGGTAATTACCAATATTGGTTATGACCATATGGCGTTTTTAGGAGATACCTTGGAGAAAATAGCTGGAGAAAAAGCGGGCATCATAAAAAATAACGTGCCTGTTGTGATTGGTAAAACTCAAAGTGAAACAGCCGAGGTTTTTAAAACAAAAGCGGCTTTGCATCATGCGCCAATAATCTTTGCAGACCAGCAAAAATCAGCTGCTATAGCTACTGACTTAATGGGTAGCTATCAAAAAGAAAACAGCGCTACCGCTTATACCGCGTTAATGCAGCTTCCAGAACCATTTAAACCGAGTGAAGAAGCCATTTCAAAAGGCTTTGCAAATACCGTAGCCAATACTGGGTTGCGCGGGCGCTGGCAAATCATCAACCAAGAGCCGCTTTGCATTGCAGACACGGCACATAATTTAGATGGATTAAAAGTTGTTTTGCAACAACTTGAAGCAACGCCACATACGGCATTACACCTGGTTATTGGGATGGTTCAAGATAAAGATGTAAACAGCATTCTTGCCCTATTCCCTAAAAACGCGCACTATTATTTCTGTCAACCCAATTTACCGCGCGCGCTGGCCGTAGAGAATTTGGCAAATATGGCGAGTGCAATCGGTTTGCGCGGAGGCGTTTACTCTAGTGTAAAAACTGCCCTTGAGGCAGCCCTTGCAAGCGCACAAAAAGAGGATGTTGTATTTGTTGGCGGAAGTACTTTTGTGGTTGCCGAAGCTTTGTGAAAAAACATTCCAATCTCTTTTGAGCCTCGTACAACGCCTTTATCATTAGTGGAAAGTCTCTTTAATAATCTCCCAAAACTTTGCCTAACAGAATAGAAACGCAAACGCCCTATCTTCGCACGGTTCCTAATTGATAATAAGCAAGTGTACTATTCGTTCTAATTAGCATAAAACGAACTTTTATAATCAACAACAACTTTTATGAGCGCATACCGCAACCAAATAACCCAATCTTCAACAATATCCTTTTTCAAAGCCACAAACATCTGCAAAGCAGCAGCCGGCCTTTTTTTTAGCTTGCTGATTAGCCTTACCAGTACGGCACAGCACGAAGAATTGAAGCAGAAAATTGACGCTTTTGTAAGTGCAAAGGCGGATGACTATGAAAAGAAGTATCTCAATGTAACCGAGCCCGACTATGGCGAATTAGCCAGTACGAACTTTGACTTTCATGACTACTTTGAACTTAAAGCGAAGGTGCGCACAGAAAACAGTATTGGCAATAATGTTAAGGTACGCTTTAACTGTTCTTTTTATGCTTATGAAAATGAAAATGAACGAAACTATGCCTTGAGTTTTTGGTTCAAAAATTTTATTGAAGCCAAGAGAATTACACCCGGCAGAGAAGTACGCACATACTACGGTGCTACGCCCACAATCATCATCATTAATCAAGATCATATTTGCATTATTAACCTAAGCTGTTTTGATTCTGACCCTGATTTACTTCGCGAAATCAGCAAAGAATTCATGAAGTACTTTGGTACACCAGATAGCATGGTGATTGAAATAGACTGCGATGGGCCATTAAAATGGACAAAAAATCCGCCAGACCCCAAAGATCCGGCTTGGAGAAGATAAGTTAATAATCTACTGCAACACCCCACCACTGTACCAAACCCCTTGGTAGGCAATTTGATATTTGGCTAACAGTTCAGCGCGTTTTATGCGTGCTTCAATGGCTTTAATCTCACGGCTGTTTACAAGAAATAGCGTGCTTTCTCCGATTTGAAACTTGCGCAGCTCAACCTGATAAAGCTGCTCATAATTTTGATAGGTCTGGTTATATAAAACCACTTGTTTGGCCAGGTTATCCAATTCATTGGCAGAAGCCCTGATTTTGTTTTGCACCTGCCTCACCTTAAGCTCTCTTTTAGAAGCCGTTTCATCAATCTTTGCGCGCACTTGGTTAAGATAACCGCGCTCTTTGCGTAAAAAGAGCGGCACTGAAAAACTAACACCAAGCTTATAATTGGTCCAGTCTAAACTATTGGCATAATTCTCCCAACTTCCCAGAGAGCCGCTAAGCAGGCTGTAATCTACCGTTAATTCAGGAAGCAGGTTGTTAGCCTGTAACTTTCGTTGTATTTCAAGATTGTTTACAGCCAAGTTAATCTGGGTAACTTCTGGGTGATTAAATGCGGCTTGGTCAATGAGCTTTGTTAACGTGTCTGGCATCATCACCGGTAATTCAAAATAGTCTGGTAGCGGTGGTGTGGTGGTTTCTTGAAGTTCTAAAGGCGTTTGATTTTCGTACCACAGAAAATTACTCAACACCAAGGATGCATTTTGAAAAGCTAAGTAAGACTCCTGCGCATTAAACAAACGGGTTTGTAATTGAATTAAAGATTCTAAAGTATCAACGGCAGGCTTATCTCCACGAAAAAAACTTGTCCGCACCGCTTCAAATCGGGTTTGTGCTGCAGTAACACTTTCTGCATTTATGCGCCACGCGGCATGCGTATTTACCCAGTACCAGTACACTTTGGTTGCTTCATAAAGCAGATCATTTACTGCTTGCGCGCGTTCTTGTTCAGAAGCAGCTTGTAAAATTTGGGCTTGTTGTATAGCTACGCGTCTGTCATTGTAAACAAGATTTCGCAATAGCGGCACAGAAACACCAATAGCCATTTGGCCATCGGTACCAACAGTTTGCTCAGGATTTAAAAATTCGCCCGTGTTGCGTTCATAGCCCACTTTAAAATCTGCTCCAAACCAGGTTGGTATTTTAAGGCCACTTTCCCAAACGGCATAATACTGTTTACCGGTAAAGTCTTTCCTGTTAAAGTCGCTATATAATTTTGGATCTAATAAGCCTTGGTTTTGCGTAACCGCATTTTCTGCCTGATCTACGCGCAAGTTAGCTTGCACTATAACCGGGTGAAATTGCCGCACATAGCCAATAAAAGCGTCATAGCTAAAAACAGTACTATCAACTTGTTGCGCATGCCCTTGCAGCGCAAATAGCCCGATACCAATACATGTACGTAGCCAACGGTGCATGCTTATTTTTTAGTTGAAGATTTAATTTCTGTTGATTCGTAGTATTCTGGTGGGAAACCATTTAGTTGACGCCAGATTTCATACCAAACCGGCACATCATTAAGCAGCATAATACCTCGCACGCCAGAACCAAAGCGCAACTGCTTAGGCCATTGGCGCTGTTCATCACTACTTACCAATAAAATGCGGTATCCGTTACCTTGTTTGCTAATTACATTATCTACGGCAGCCACTTTAGCTGGAAAGGTACCAAAACTGGTATTTGGCCATCCTGAGAACACAATTGCTGGCCAGCCATCAAACTCTAGTCTTGCCTCACTGCCAATGTGTATTAAAGGCAAATCTACTGGGCGCACAAAAATTTCTGCCGCTATTTGATAAGAAAGGGGTAGCAATTCTACTATGGGTTGGCCCTCTTTAATGTTTTCGCCAATACCCGTTATTATGGTTTTGGTAACCAATGCCTGCTGTGGCGCGGTGATATAATAATAATCTCTGCGCGTTTGCACGTTGGCCATTTTATTGCGCAATTTGGCCACATCTGCTAGGCTAGCCTGCTGGGCACTATAAGCGCTAAAAAGCTCAGATTCTGCCTTAAATATTTTCTCATTGTAATCTGCCTGTATGGCCAAGAGTTCTTGCTGACTTTGGGTAAATTTATTTCGAGCAGAAACCAGTTTGGCGTTAGCCTCTTGGTATTTGCTAAGGCGCTGTTCAAGATCAAACTTTGACTTGATGCCCTCTTTAAATAAAGAGTCTGCGCGCATATACTGCAAATAGGTATTCTGAAAGTTAATATCAGCAGACACAACATCTACACTATCACTCTTAATTTTTAGTCGCGTTTGTTGTAGTTTAATAACCAGGTTTTGTCGCAAAGCGGTAACTTGAGAACGCTGGGCGTCTACCTTTTGGCCATAGCTTTCTGCACTTTGTGTTTTAGCTGTGAGTTCTTCTTGTAAGCGCGTTAAAAACTCAGGGTCAAAATATTCATCCTTAACTTCACCTAAAAACACAAGCGTATCGCCTTGATTAACGGTATCTCCTTCGCGTACAAACCACTCTTGGATTCTACCCGGTATTGGGCTTTGCAATGTTTGTGGACGCATTTCTGGTCTTAATGCCGTGATTTGGCCTGTACCTTGAACATTCTGCGTCCACGGCAAAAAGAGCACAATAATGAGTAACCCAAGTAAAATCAGCAAAAAACGCTTAAAAAGCCGCGCTATACGCAGCGAATTAGTCATTCTAAAACTAGAATACCGTTCTGTACGTACTTTGTCTCGTATGCTGTTATGTTCTGAAATATTGAGCATCGCTTACTGATAAAGTTCCATAAATTTCGGATTTGCCTGTACTGCATCCCATGTGCCATCAAAGATAATTCTGCCCTTTTCCATAATGACGATTCGGCTGCATTTACTGGCCAAAACAGGGTGATTACTCGCCACTACGGCCGTCCATTTTGCAGAAGCATCTGTAATTACGCGGCTGAGTTGTTCTACACGGTGCTCTATACTTGCGGGATAATTATCTAAAACCAATAACGGTGGGCGTTGCGCAAAGCTGCGGCTAAGAATAATTCTGCGTACTATAGAAACAGGTATGCGTTTACCACCGGGCACAATATGGGTAAGGAGACCTTCTGGAAGTTCTTTGATAAAATCACTGAGCCCAACCATGTTAAGCGCTTCTAAGATATCTTCATTTGTTACGTACGATCTGCCCATAGAAACATTTTCTGCAAGCGTACCGTCAAACAAATCTTCCATACTAAAGTTATCGCCTATAATACCACGAAGCATGTCTAGATTTAAGCTACCAATGGGGTGCCCATTGTAAAGTAGCGACCCTTTAAAATCTGTATATAATCCGCCCAATACCTGCAAAAGCACCGTTTTACCAGACCCTTCTGCACCGCTAATACAGATTTTTTCGCCTTGTTTAATGTGTAAATCAAGATTATTTAAAACGGGTACGGAATACTGAGGAAATTGTAATGTTAAGTTAGATAGCTCAACTTCTAAACCAGGTGATTTGCTATCAAGTTGAATGGCGTTTTCATCTGTGCTATCTAATGGAATATCCATTATGGCACCTATCTTTTCTAATCCTGTAAGTACGTCATAAATGGTTTCTAAGCTGCTGATGAGCTTTTCTGAAGAGTTTAAAACAATGATGATGATGATCTCGGCAGCTACAAACTGACCAATATTAATCTGGTTGTTAATTACCAAAAATCCGCCAATAACCAATAAGCCACCCGTTATTAGCACCTTAAAGATCACCACATAAATGTATTGCGATACCAAGATTTTAAAGTGACTCTTGCGTGCAACCAGGTATTTACTGGTGAGTTTGTCTGTACGCTTTAGCGGCAGTTCTGTAAAACCTGCAAGCTTAAAGGTGGTCATGGTTCTGGCCAATTCTTCTAGCCAATAGGCCACCTTATACTTATACTTACTTTCTTCTAAACTTGTTTTTAACCCCTGCGGCCCCGTAAAACGCAATATGCTAAACAACAAGCCTAACAATAAAAGCCCAAATAGAATAAAAAGCGGATGATAAAAGCTGAGTAATACAAGCCCAAATAAAATTTGCAAGATGGCTGTTGGAAAATCTGTGAGGATTTTTGGCAAGCCTTTTTGAACGTTTAGCGTATCAAAAAAACGGTTTACAAGCTCTGGCGGATGGTCATTGAGCACCTCTGTAATTTTGAAACGCGGTATGCGATAGCTGAACTCAAAAGAGCTCCGCACAAAAATGCGCTGCTGCACAATTTCTGTAACGCTTATTTGCAGAATTTGTAAAAAACCAACAAACGCTGTACCTAAGATTACCACAATAACCAGAATAATCCAGCTACTGGCTACACGGCCACCCATTACAATATTAATAATGGCCTGTACACCCAAAGGCAGGGTAAGACTAATTAATCCACTAAAAATTGCGAAGAGATATATTTGAGTTATATCTCTTTTGTCTTCAGAAATAAGCCTGAAGAATCTGCGTACCGGTTGCATCCAGTTATTGCTGGCCATGGCAGTAAAAGTAATTTGATTAACGCTTTAGGCATGAACATGAACAAAAATATTTATCACGAGGTTCACACGCATTATAATTATCTCTTAAAAGTTGGTTAAATACGAATGCAACCTTTCATGCCGAAGATGATTTGCAACCAAGAAAGCTAGAGGCCCTCTATAGTTTAGGCTCAGCCCATCCAACCTTCGCGGTCTAAGCTGCGGTATTGAATAGCCTCTGCCAAATGTTGGTTCTGTATGCTTTCAGAATCTTCTAAATCTGCAATGGTGCGGGCTACTTTTAAGATTCTGTCATAGGCTCTTGCCGAGAGGTTAAGCCGATCCATGGCTGTTTTAAGTAGTTGATGCCCCTCTTTTGTGATTTGACATACTGCGCGCAACTGTTTGCTATGCATTTGCGCATTGCAATACATACCTTCATGCGCCGCAAAACGTACGGTTTGCTTTTCGCGGGCTGCTACCACCCTATTGCGAATGCTTGCACTTGGCTCTGCTTTATATGTGGCACTTAATTCATCAAAACTTACTGGCGTAACCTCTACATGAATATCAATACGGTCTAGCAAGGGGCCGCTTATTTTATTGAGGTATTTCTGTACCACACCAGGAGCGCAAACACATGATTTTGTAGGGTGATTAAAATAACCGCAAGGGCAAGGGTTCATACTTGCCACCAACATAAAACCCGCCGGAAAAGCTACGGATACTTTAGCCCGACTAATAACCACGTTTCTATCCTCCATTGGTTGGCGCATAACCTCTAAAACTGTGCGTTTAAACTCTGGCAGTTCATCTAAAAACAGGATACCATTATGTGCTAAACTAATTTCGCCTGGCTGCGGATTACCCCCACCACCCACCAAAGCAACATCACTAATGCTATGGTGTGGGCTACGAAATGGGCGCTGCGCCACAAGACTGGCGTGATTACCCAATGCGCCAGCTACAGAATGAATTTTGGTGGTTTCTAGCGCTTCTTGCAATGTTAATGGCGGCAGTATTGTTGGCATACGCTTGGCCAACATGGTTTTACCGGCACCTGGCGGGCCTATTAAAATAACATTATGACCACCTGCTGCAGCAATTTCTAAAGCACGCTTTACATTTTCTTGTCCTTTTACATCAGCAAAATCAAACTCAGGGTTTTCAAGATGCAATGCAAATTCTTTGCGCGTATCTACCTCTGTTGGTTCTAGTTGTGTATCGCCCTTAAAAAAGTCTATAACTTGGGTAATATTTTCTACACCGTAAACGGCTATATTATTTACAATAGCCGCCTCTCGCGCATTTTGCTTTGGTAGAATAAACCCCTTAAAGGATTCTTTTCTTGCCTGTATGGCTATGGGCAACGCTCCTTTTATGGGCTGTAAGCTCCCGTCAAGACTTAATTCGCCCATAATGATGTAATCTTGTATGGTATCTGCTGGTATTTGTGCAGAACTGGCCAGTATACTTACCGCAATGGGCAAATCATAGGCAGAACCTTCTTTACGAATGTCTGCCGGTGCCATATTTATGGTGATTTGTTTTCGCGGCCAGCTATAGCCATTGTGCTTTAGTGCCGATGTTATGCGTTGCTGACTTTCTTTTACGGCACTATCTGGTAGGCCTACAAGAAAAAACTTTATGCCCTTATCAATACTAACCTCAATAGTAATTGTGGTTGCATCTACGCCATGTACCGCGCTTCCGTAGGTTTTTACTAGCATGTTAGGTTAGGTTTATGTGTCCGAAAAATAAGGACTATTCGTTAATAAACGAAAACCACCGCATGAGTAAATGAGAGCATAGACTAATTGATGGATAGGCGAACTATTGCAGAGCCTGCTTTTTTGCTTTAGCTTTTATTGGCCAGTTGCCCGCATGCGGCATCAATATCTTTACCGCGGCTACGCCTTACTTTGGCCACAACGCCCACGCTACTTAAGGTGTTGATATACATCTCTAGAGCCTCTTGCGATGCTTGCTGGTACGGGCCATCATCAATGGGGTTGTATTCTATTAGGTTTACTTTGCTCGGTATTACCTTACAAAAACGGGCAAGCGCCTCGGCATCTTCACGTTGGTCATTTATGCCGCGCCATACCACATATTCATAGGTTACCTTTTTCTTTGTTTTGGCATACCAATATTTAAGAGCCTCTTTTAAATCATCAAGTGTATTGCTGTTATTTATTGGCATGAGCCTACTTCGCTTTTCTGCTATGGCACTATGTAAAGAAATGGCCAGGTTAAACTTCACCTCTTCATCTGCCATTTTCATAATCAGTTTGGCAATGCCCACCGTACTTAGTGTAATACGCTTGGCGCTCATGCCCAGACCTTCGTCATGCGTAATTTTATCAATCGCCTCTAAAACATTATTATAGTTAAGCAAAGGCTCGCCCATGCCCATAAAAACAATATTAGTTAGAGGCCTACCAAAAAACTCATCGGCTTGTTGTTTTATGGCTACTACTTGGTCATAAATTTCTGCAGGACTAAGGTTGCGCATGCGTGGCAAACGTGCTGTAGCACAAAAGGTGCAATCTAGGCTGCAACCAACTTGGCTACTTATGCATGCTGTTATTCTTTTTTCTGTTGGTATTAACACACTCTCTACTACCCTACCATCATGCAGTTTAACGGCATTTTTTATGGTACCGTCATCACTGCGTTGCATCTGGTCTACTTTAATATGGTTGATGGTAAAGTGTGTTTTTAGCAGCGCACGGGTAGATAGCGATATGTTGGTCATGTCATCAAAGTTTTTTACGCTTTTTTGCCACAACCATTCATAAACCTGCTGGGCGCGAAATGGCTTTTCGTCATGATCTACAAACCACTGCCTTAACTGCGCCTTATCTAGCGCTCTAATGTCTTTTTTCGCTACCATTTGTTGCATGTGGCAAAGGTAGAACAAGAATATCGTTACTGAACAAGCCACCAATGTTTGCCAAGCAAAACAAAAGATTTATACGCATTTAACAGGTGCAATGCCGCTACATCAACCTATTACCTACAGGTATTTATTGCTTATTCTTTCTTAAAAATTGGCACAAAAAAAACCGGTACTTTTTACGTACCGGCTTATTAGTTATTGTGCAAGCAGCTGCTTATAAAATGAGCATGGCATCTCCGTAAGCCAAAAATCTATACCCTTCTTTTACAGCTTCTTTATACGCTTTAATTATCAAATCATGACCAGCAAAGGCACTTTTCATCATCATTAAGGTGCTATGTGGTGGATGAAAAGTTGTGATCATGCAGTTGGCCACATGAAAATCATAAGGTGGAAAAATGAACTTGTTGGTCCAGCCTTCATAGGGTTTTAATAAACCTTCTGTAGTGTAGCTACTTTCCATAGCGCGCATTACGGTAGTGCCAACTGCACACACCTTTTTCTTATTAAGCTTAGCGGCATTCACTGTTTTGGCTGTTTCATCATAAATCCAAAACTGCTCACTTTCCATTTTATGTTTGCTTAAATCTTCTACCTCTACCGGCCTAAAAGAACCGAGGCCCACATGCAAGGTTAGCTCAGCAAAGTCTACGCCTTTAATCTCCATGCGCTTCATGAGATTTTTATCGAAAAACATACCTGCTACAGGTGCTGCAACAGCGCCTTCTATTTTGGCAAAGATTGTTTGGTAGCGTTCTTCATCTTCTGGTTCTGGCGCCCGGTCTATATACTTTGGCAGTGGTGTTTCGCCTAGCTCTTTGAGCTTTGCACGAAACTCTTCATACGTACCATCAAACAAAAAGCGCAGTGTGCGACCTCTGCTTGTAGTGTTGTCTATTACTTCTGCAACAAGGCTATCATCATCTCCAAAATAGAGTTTATTACCTATGCGAATTTTGCGGGCAGGGTCTACCAAAACATCCCACAATCTACTTTCTGCATTAAGTTCTCTTAGTAGAAACACTTCAATTTTGGCGCCTGTTTTTTCTTTATTACCCCACATACGGGCCGGAAAAACCCGTGTATTGTTTAGCACCATCACGTCACCCTCGTCAAAGTAGTCTGTAATATCTTTAAAAACCTTGTGCTCAATGGTTTTATTTTCGCGATTAACTACCATCATGCGCGCATCATCACGATACGTGGTTGGGTGCTGCGCTATTAACTCGTTAGGGAGTTTGTAGCCAAAGTGCGAGAGTTTCATCTTCATAATTTGGGATGCTTTAAAAATTATAGCCGACAAAAGTACAATGTGAACAGGGGGGTTGTCAAGTAAATATGTAATTATCTCAAAATCTAAACTTTTGTATGGCAAAGTTGGTTCTTACGCTAACATTCAGTTATTTTAAATTTTTAAAATAAATACGCATGAAGGGTGTAGATCTAGAAAACAAGTTGCAGGAGGTTCGATCTCGTTTACGTGCTAAGGATGCAGACGAGCTTTTTGAGACGTTTAAGCGCGCTTTTGCGCAAAATGATGCTGCAGAAGAACAAATTTTACAGTCTATTTTTGGAAGTTCTGGAGAGGCACAAGAGCTAGACATTAAAAAGCTAAATCCAAACCACATTTATGGTCTTGATGAAATAAAGAAAATTTGTATTGATTACAGATTGCGCTTTTTGGATGCCAAATATTTTAAAGGCGATATACCTTATGAGGCGATAACAAAAGTAAAAGCACTACAAAAAGACCAAAATCATACCATTGGCGGTTTTAAAATAATTGCACCTGCACCCATGTTTAGGTTAGCAGAAAAAGACAAAGACCCGCTATTATTCATCAATCTGGGTAATGGTCTTTATTATTTAGTGCATAAATGGGGCGGAGAAATTTCTGCTTGGCGCAAGGCGATTATGTACCCATTTAGAAGTTTTGAAAGCCTTTTTACTTGCATTGTGGTGCTAGCTTTTAGCATTTCTATGGCTGTACCCAGCGATGTTATGATGGGGCCAAAAGACACCACAAGTATGCATATACGTGTTATCTTCTTTTTCTATCTATTCTTGGCATTTAGCGGATTAACTGCGTTGTATGGCTTTAGTAGAATGAAAAACTTTAGCGTTGCCCTATGGAAGAGTAAGTACTTTGACTAACACTTATTTACCGGAGTTAGATTAATATATAACACTTCATTTTAGTGCCGTAGATTGAAAATATTTACGGCACTTTTTTTATAGATAGGTTAACAAAACCTTCTCGTTACCAAAAACTGCATCAATTAATAAAGCCGCTACAAACAATACCTGAA
>CAYQDW010000024.1:0-34849 GCA_964416385.1 uncultured Cryomorphaceae bacterium
TCAAGCCCCATTTCGTCAATATCTTAAAATTGAGTAATAAAATTTAAGAAGCGCATTCGCAAAAGCCCAATCGGGATGCTATAAGATGGAAGAATTAAAATTTCAAAGGCTTAATGAGAAAAGCCCCATCGGGGCGCCATCATAGTAGAACAAAATCTAAACCGCGCAAAACAAGCCCCAGCGGGGCGAAATCATAATAGAACAAAATGTAAACCGTGAAAACCAAGCCCCAGCGGGGCGATGTATTAAAATCGATTGCGATATCTGCAAACCTTTATCACAAATTGGTTTGATCTACTCATATTCTGATGCCCGCCTTTTTATAGATAAAGTGCAGCAGCCAAGCAGGACCAATAAGCAGAAATTGAAGGTCTTTAAAAAAGCTCGGTTTTTTACCTTCTATTTTATGTCCGTAAAACTGCCCAATCCAGGCGGCAACAAAAATGATTAAAGAGCTCAGCCATAGAGGCATGGCCAAAGTAGAAAACCATTGCACTGCCAAAAGGCAGATAGCCGAATATACCGCAACGCCTATTAAAATACTTAGACTATGAAGCAGGTAAAAAATTAAACCAATTAAAACTAAAACAGTACCCCAATGTATGTATGGGTGTAATGCCGATGCAAAAAACGCATCAAGAAAGCCATGTGGTATACTGGCCAAAAGGCCAATAATGCTGTAAAAAATAAGCGGGACACAAATCCAGTGGATTGTTTTGTTGACTGGGTTTTGATGGCTCTCTCCGTAGGCATCAAACCATTGTTGCATTGTTGGCATGATAAATTATTTGCGCATCTAAGTTCAGATTTTACCCGAAAATATGCAACCTTGCACCAGAATGAAGATTTAAACCCAAGCAAAATGAACAGTGAAGATAAATGGCAGACATTGCGCGAAAAGCTTGAAATGGATCCGTGGCCGAGGCTTTACATGTTTAAATTTATAGTGCCAGCTGATAATGAACGCATTGCATTGGTAGAAAAGCTATTTGATACCAGAGAGGCTCAGGTAAATATGCGCACTTCCAAAAAAGGTAATTATGTGAGTATCACGGCCAAAGAAATCATGCTGAGCCCAGACCATGTAATAGCACGCTATAAAAGCGCAGAAGGTATTGATGGGTTAATAAGCTTATAGAATCTTATCCTCTAGCTAAAAGGGGCTACAATAAACTGCACTTTAAACCAAGCACAGCGTTTTATTTTACCAAATAAGCAGGTTTGATCAAACCCCATTTGGCCAATCTATACTCCAGGCTAACCTTTAAACACCCAATGCCATAAATGGCGCTTCTCTTAAAATTGATGCTAGAGGCTTCCTCAAAATACTTGGTAGGGCAGGTTATTTCTGCAATATCGAAGCCTTTATAAAAAATCTGACCCAACATCTGATTGTCAAAAACGAAGTCGTCAGAAATGATATTGTAATCTATAGATGTGAGCACATTGCTAGAAAAAGCCCGGTAGCCCGTGTGGTATTCTGAAAGTTTTTGGCTTAGCAAGATGTTTTGCGTAAGCGTAAGAATGCGGTTGGCCACATACTTGTACCAGGGCATACCGCCCCGCAGTGCGCCTTTTCCCAAAATGCGCGACCCTAGTACCACAGGGTAAACATCATTGGCAATGAGGTAGGCCATACTGTGGATTAGTTTTGGGGTATATTGATAATCGGGGTGTAACATGATTACAATATCCGCGCCCAGCGCCAACGCCTTATTGTAGCAGGTCTTTTGGTTGCCACCATAACCGCGATTAACCTCATGGCGCATCACATGTTTAATCCCCAGTGCTTCGGCCACCTGCACGGTATTATCGCTGCTGCGGTCATCGGTTAACACAACATCATCAACCACTTCAAAAGGAATTTCACGATAGGTGCGCTCAAGCGTTGCCGCGGCATTGTAGGCTGGTAGAACGACTATGATTTTTTTGCCGTTTATCATTCTGGGGAAATTTTGGCGCGAAGATAACTTTTTGCCCGTGTAGCAACCACAAAAGGGAGGTCATGACCAAAGAACCCGCTGTTGCGCAAAGTTGAAATAGTTGTATTTTTTCGCCCTGATTTAGGATTGAAAACTATTTATATCCGGTGTTTGTTTAAATCACTTCGGTGACCTTTAGGTACTTGTATGAAGAAAAAACTACTATCCCTCTTCGCATTTTGTTTAATGGCAAGCAGCATTTTTGCCCAAAATGTGATCCAAGGCCGCGTATTTGACGAAAATAAAGAACCCGTTATTGGTGCGAGCATTTTAATTAATGGCACGCGTAATGGTACGGTAACCGACCTAGACGGTAACTTTCAACTCAATTCGTCAAAAGACTATCCCATTCTTGTAACCGTTTCTTTTATTGGCTATGCTTCGCAAGAAATAAGCGTAAAAGGCCCAGAGCCCATCATTGTTCGGCTAGAGCCAGATAGTGAAGTGCTGCAAGAGGTAAATGTGGTAGAACGCAGGTTGAGTGAGCAACAGCAAAAATCGGCACTTACGGTAGAGGCAATGGATGTTCTCGCCATACGCGAAACACCCGCAGTAAACTTTTATGAGGGTTTGGGCAACCTAAAAGGCGTTGATTTAACCTCGGCATCTATCGGCTTTAAGATTATAAATACACGCGGCTTTAACAGTACCAGCCCCGTACGTAGCTTGCAAATTATTGATGGTGTAGACAACCAAGCACCTGGCTTAAACTTTGCTTTAGGCAACTTTTTGGGCGCCAGTGAATTAGATGTAATGAATGTGGATATCATTGCGGGTGCAAGCACTGCCTTTTATGGCCCTAATGCCTTTAACGGGGTGATTAGCATGACCACCAAAAACCCCTATGATTTTGAAGGACTAAGTGCATCTGTAAAACTAGGTGAGCGTAATCTGCAAGAATATGCCGTGCGCTGGGCAGAGGCTTTTAAACGCGAAGACGGCACGCAATCTTTTGGGTACAAACTAAACTTCTACTATTTACGGGCTGATGATTGGGAAGCTACCAACTACGCAGCTGCCGATAATAGCGAGATGAAAGAAGATAACCCTGGACGTTACGATGCTGTAAATATTTATGGCGATGAAAACACTGAAACCAACAACGATTGGCGAGATCCGCTAGAACGTTTAGAGCGACCAGGACTAGAGCTTTACTATAGAAATGGTTATCGTGAAGAGGATATTGTAGATTATGATACACGCAACCTCAAGCTCAATATGGGCTTGTACTATCGGTTTAGAAATAATGTTCAGGTAAGTTACAACAGTTTTTTTGGTACGGGTACCACGGTGTATCAAGGGGAGAACAGATTCAGCTTAAAAGATATTCTGTTCTTTCAGAATGTGGTAGAAGTTAAAAAGCAAGACAAGTGGTTTGTGCGCGCCTATGCCACCAATGAAAATGCTGGTAACAGCTACGATGCCGTTGTTACTGCTTTTAGGATGAATGAGGCAGTTAGAGATAATTTAGAATGGAATACACAATACAATAATAACTGGCGTAGGTTTTTCGTACCGTTGGTAGAAGGCTTGGCAGATTTTCCAGATAAAGATCCAAATATGAGTGCGGAGGATTGGGCAAATGGTCCTTATCAAGCCTTTTTGCTCGCAAACCAAGATTCTCTTCGCGCTTGGCATGCTCGTAACCTTGACTTAACAAACAACTTCTCTTATAACCGAATAAATGAAGGTACAGCACGGTTTGACTCTGTAAAAAACTATTTGACATCTACACCTTTTACAAATGGGGGTTCACGCTTTTACGACAAGAGCGCTTTGTACCACATACATGGGCAATATAACTTTAAGTTTAGCTGGGGCGATGTAAGTGTTGGGGCTAATGGCCGTATGTACCGCCCAAATTCGCGCGGAACCATTTTTGACGAGTTAGAACTTTCTAATGAAAGATATGACCCTAATGTTCAGGCATTAGTTTATGATACAAACTATCGTGTTATTCAGAACGTAGAATATGGTGTTTATGCCGGTTGGACCAAACGTTTCGTAAATGACAGGCTTAGATTAAGCGCAACAATGCGTTTGGATAAAAACCAAAATTTCAACTTTTTAGGTTCTCCAGCCGTAAGTGCGGTTTATGACATAGATGAGCGCAATACCATTCGCGTTTCGTTAAGCTCAGCCATCAGAAACCCAACTTTGCAAGACCAATACCTACGCTATGATGCTGGTAGGGCCACTTTGCTTGGTAATTTAAATGGCTATGATTCATTGGTTACCGTTGAAAGTTTTGGGGATTTCAGAAATAGTTTAAATCGAGAACAGTTAGACTACTTTAATGTAGACCCCATAAAACCTGAACAAGTGCGCACCGCAGAAATAGGTTATAGAACTGTGCTTTTCAAAAAGCTGTATTTAGATGCAAACTACTATTTCAGCTACTATACCAACTTCATCGGTTTTAAATTGGGACTAGACCTTGAATTCTCACCTACATCAAACGTGCCTAGTGATATCCGTGCATATCGCGTTTCTGCCAACACCAAAGATGCTGTAAGCACACAAGGCTTTAGTTTGGGCTACAATTATTATATCAGTGATCATCTTTCTTTAAATGGTAATTACACCTTTAACCGCTTAGATCGCAGAGGTAGCACAGACCCCATCATCCCCGCATTTAACACGCCAGAAAACAAGTTTAACATCGGCTTTACCGGTAGAGATTACATTTTTGGCGACTATAAAGACGGTAAACTCGGTTTTTCTATCAACTTTAAGTGGATAGAAGGATTTGTGTTTGAAGGCTCACCGCAGTTTACGGGTGCCATCCCCAGTTATTATTTGTTAGATGCACAAATGAGTTATCAGATTGTTCCTTGGAAAACCACCATAAAATTAGGGGCAAGTAACATTACTGATAATCAGCAATTTCAGGTATATGGCGGGCCATATGTTGGGAGATTGGCATACGCTGCTGTAACTATCGATATTTATTAATTACTTTGTCAATATTGTTTAACTAAAATCAATGTGTTATGAAAAGAGTATTACTCTTGGTGCTTTCTTTAAGTTGTGCTGTGGCTTTTGCCCAGACACGTTATCTGGATGAGGTTTTCACCCCAGGTGACATTGAAATAACGAGTGATGTAACGTACGGTACGAACATTAACTATTTTATTTCAGATTTCTCTAATCAGGCTCAAGTTGCTGCAGACCTTGGCGCACTTTGGCCATTGGTACTAACAGGTCAACAAATTCCCGCTGCATTCTATAATCCTGCAGATACCACAACAACAGTTAAGGTATCAGATGTTAAGTTTGATATGTACAAGCCAAGTGCTTCTGCAGATAGCTCAACGTCTCGTCCGGTATTTATCTACCTACACACAGGAAGTTTCCTTCCCGTATGTATTAACGGTGGTGTAACTGGAGAACGCATTGATAGTAGCGCTGTAAACATTTGCAAGCGCATGGCTCAGCGTGGCTATGTTGCAATTTCTGCAAGCTACAGAGGTGGCTGGAATCCACTAGCGGCAAGTGCCCTTGAGCGTAGAGCACAGTTGCTAAACGCTGTTTACAGAGCCATGATGGATGTTAAGCAATTGGTACGCACCATTAAAGCGGATGCTGGCGTTTACGGTATCGACCCTTCTAAAATTGTTCTTTACGGTCAAGGTACAGGTGGTTATATCGCATTGGGTTATGCTACACTAGACAGACCTTCAGAGCTTTTAACAGGCGGTAAATTTGAAATTGCTCCAGGAATCTCTGTTATCGATACAAACCTAGTAGGTAAGATCAACGGTGAAGGTCCTATCGGTTCATTAAACTTATATGTTGGCAACGGCCAGTCTGCAGATATTCACGCTGTAGTACACACCGGTGGTGCCATGCCAGATACCAGCTGGATTGGTGCTGGTGATGTGCCAATGATTGCTTTCCACTGCGTACGCGATCCTTATGCACCATTTATGCAAGGTGATGTATTAACGCCACCAAACGCAGACTTCGTAGTAGAAGTACAAGGTGCCGGTGAGTATATGAAGAAGGTAAATGCACTTGGTAACAACGCGGCATTCTACAACAAGTCTTGGAATGACCCCTACACCACAGCTGCACGTGCCAAGTATGGTCAAACGTATGATTACATCTTCCCAGCACCAGATGATCAAATCACACTTTATGGTCAAAATGACATAGATGGTGTTTATCCTGTGGTTCTGCCTTTAGGTGCTAGCTACTTCTTAAACCAGAATAGCCCTTGGGAATTTTGGGATCAGGCAGCTGCAACAGCCCGTTGTGGTGCACAAACCAACGCACAGTCTTTGGCTTCTAACCCTGGTATGGGTAAAGCAAAAAGCACTACATATGTAGACACGCTTACAGGCTATATGGCGCCTCGTTTGGCTTGTGCCCTTGGTTTGCCAGCTTGTGATGTAATTGGTGTAGAAGAAAACACTTTGAACCAATCACTTACGCTTTATCCAAATCCTGCAAATGACGTATTTACTGTTAGCGTTACTGCTGCTGATTTAAATCTAACTGCAGTAGAGGTTATAGACATTACAGGTAAGCAAGTATTGCGCACTGTTGCCAGTGGCATGAAAGCAGAAATTAACGTTGCTGATTTGCACGCGGGTATTTACTTGGTACGTATCCATACAAACAATGGCGTTAGCGTACAGCGTTTGTCTATCAACTAATACAGAATAACGTATTTATTTTACCGCCCCGAAAACATTCGGGGCGGTTTTGTTTTTATATGGTGCAACACAGATGAGGTATGGATACGGTTTATTATAATAACGCTTTAGCAGATGCTGCAAAGGTGCAGGTGGGGATTAACAATCGGGCATTTAAATATGGCGATGCAGTATTTGAGACAATTAAATATGCGCATGGGCAATTGCGCTTTTGGGAAGATCATTATTTCCGGTTAATGAGTAGCATGCGCATTTTACGCATGGAAATCCCAATGGATTTTAGTCCTGAGATTCTTGAAGAGCGCGTGCAAGAAACCATCCTTGCCAATCATGCAGAACATACCGCCCATCGGGTGCGCATTACAGTTTTTCGTGCAGGGGGAGGCTATTATACGCCAGAAACCAATACCATAGACTATCTCATTGAAGTTGAAAGATGGCCACATCATGCCTACGAGCTCAACACAAACGGCTTGGCCATAGATCTCTACAAAGATTTTTACAAGCAAAAAAGTCTTTTGAGCAACCTAAAAACAGCCAATGCCATGCTTTATGTTTTGGCGGGTATCTACAAATCAGAAAACGGTTTTGATGAGTGTATTCTGCTTAATGATGACAAACACGTTGTAGAAGCAATTTCTTCAAACCTATTTATGGTAAAGAATGATGTGCTTTACACACCTGCATTAAATACGGGGTGTTTAAAGGGGATTATGCGCAAGCAAATCATCGCCCTTGCGGCAAAACTTAAAATAGCTGTTCATGAGGAGAATTTTTCACCTTTTGAGCTACAAAAAGCAGATGAACTTTGGCTTACCAATGCGTTACATGGCATACAATGGGTTGGCAATTACAGGAAGAAGCATTATGGTAACGCACTGGCAATTCGCTTTACAGAAGCGTTAAATCAATCAATTTAAGATGGGGTCACTTGGTGCATTCGCCCAAAGCCGATAATCGCCACCTAAATCAAAAAGCAAATCTTTCCAAAGGGTTTTAACGTTTGTCTGCAATAGGTTTGCTGTTGGTTGCATCACCAACCAAGCATTTTCTTTGATTTCATTGGCAAGCTGATCTTTGCCCCAGCCACTGTAGCCTAAAAAGAATTTGATATCGCTTTGCTGCATAATGCCTGTTTGCAAGTGTTCTTTAACGGCAGAGATATTTCCGCCCCAAAACAAGCCTTCAGACACCTCTTCACTCTCAGGAATCAGCGCACCTTTATTGTGCAAAAAATACAGGTTGTTCTGTTGCACCGGCCCGCCATAAAAAAGGTTGGTATCGTATTGTGGGAAAGCGTCTAAAACTTGCGCCATGCGTAAGTCTAACGGTCTATTTAACACAAAACCCACGGAGCCATCAGTATTGTGGTCGGTGAGTAAAATAACCGTACGCTCAAACGATGGGTCGCCAAGAAAGGGCTCTGCAATGAGTAGCCTTCCTTTTCTGGGGTTTGAAAATAGCAAAGACATTGTTCGAAAATAATTTTAAATCTTATACAACGCAATCAAAGCATGTATTTTTACCAAAAGTTTACAGATGAATTTACACGATATACGTAAAGATTATAGCTGGGGCGCGCTAGAGGAGGATAAAGTAAATGCTGATCCATTTAAACAATTTACAATATGGTTTGAGCAGTACACCACTTTTGAAGTGCCTGATAATACAGCAATGGTCGTTTCTACGATTGGTAGTGATGGTTTTCCACGTTCTCGGGTGGTTTTGCTTAAAGAGTTAACGGCCGATGCGTTTATCTTCTACACCAATTATCACAGCCAAAAAGGCAAGGCCATTGCTGCTAATGATGCGGTGAGTTTACTTTTTTTCTGGCCAGAGATGGAGCGTCAAATACGCGTAGTTGGTCGGGCAAAGAAGATTACAGAAGAAAAAAGTGCTGCGTATTTTAACAAGCGACCGTTTGAAAGCCGCGTGAGTGCCATCATTTCTCCCCAAAGCGAAGTGGTACCAAACCGCAACCACTTAGAAGAAACCTATTTTAAGTTTTTGCAAGCGCATGATGAAGATACGCCTTTAGAAAAGCCTCCGTACTGGGGTGGCATTGCCGTATACCCGCAAGAGTTTGAATTTTGGCAAGGCCGAGTAAGTCGTTTGCATGACCGCCTGCGTTATTCAAAAAAGACAGAAGGTTGGCAAATAGAGCGTTTGGCACCATAGAGATTTATAATTTACACGCTACACCGAAAACCTATTGTACGCCCTGACATCCCAAATAATGCGCTATTAACATGCAACCATTAGCAGAACGACTTAGACCCAAGAGTTTGTCGGCTTATAAAGGCCAAGCACATTTAGTTGGCGAAGGTGGCGTTTTACAGCCATCCATCAAACAAAAGCGGTTGCCAAGTATGATTTTGTGGGGGCCGCCAGGGGTAGGAAAAACGTCTTTGGCACTCTTGCTGGCTGCAGAGGTTAAAGTGCCTTTTTATGCCCTTAGCGCCATTAATAGCGGGGTTAAAGAAATGCGCGAGGTGATTGCTAAGGCAGAAAAAACCTCATTGTTCGCACAGCAAAGACCATTGCTATTTATTGATGAAATACATCGCTTTAGCAAGGCACAGCAAGATGCATTATTAGGTGCCGTAGAACGGGGCATTATTACGCTGATAGGTGCCACCACAGAAAATCCAAGTTTTGAGGTTATCTCTGCACTGCTCTCGCGCTGCCAAGTGTATGTTTTAGAACCTCTTTCGCACGAAGCGCTTACAGCCATGATTGAAATGGCACTAACAGAAGATGAACTCCTACGCGAGAAAAAAATTCAGCTTAAAGACGTTGATGCTTTAATTGCTTACAGTGGTGGCGATGCACGGAGGATGTTAAATCTCCTAGAATTGGTTACGGCTAGTTTAGAAACTGGAGAAGCCCTCACCAACAGTGCCGTAGAAAAGGTGCTGCAAGAGAGCCGTATCAGGTATGACAAAGGCGGGGAGGAGCACTATGATGTAATCTCGGCCTTCATAAAAAGCATGCGCGGTAGCGACCCCAATGCGGCTGTTTATTGGTTAGCACGTATGATAGAGGGTGGGGAAGATCCAACCTTTATTGCACGGAGAATGCTAATTCTGGCAAGTGAAGATATTGGCAATGCCAACCCCAATGCCTTGCTATTGGCCAATGCCACTTTTGATGCTGTTGCCAAAATTGGCATGCCAGAGGCGCGCATCTTACTGAGCCAATGTGCCGTTTATTTAGCCACATCTCCCAAGAGTAATTCTACCTATTTGGCCATTGATGAAGCGCTGGCATTGGTAAGAAAAACAGGAAACCTGCCTGTACCACTGCACTTGCGTAATGCCCCCACCTCATTAATGAAGTCGCTGAACTATGGTACGGGCTATAAATATGCGCATGATTATCCAGATCATTTTGTGCGACAAGAATTTTTGCCAGAAGAAATTGCAGGTACAGCCTTTTACACACCTGCAGATAATGGGCGCGAGCGCACCATCGCAGACTATCTGCAAAAGCTTTGGGGGGATAAGTATGGGGGGAAATAAAACGCTTTGTAAAGCAGTGTGGTTATCTTATTACCAATGAGGTAAAGGCATAAGTACAACAGAATTGTTGTTTTACTTTATGAAAATCTAATCGGTTACTTAGATTCCACCACCTCATCTTCCGCCAAATAATACTCAAAAAACTTACCGTTGTAGCGCCATTGTAAAACACCCCATTTTAAGAAGGTAGCCAAAAGGTTTTCTGCTTGGGCAAAAGAGAGTTTGGCAAGTTTAGCATAGCGCTTTACCGTAATAAATGGATGGTCTTGTAAGAATATAAGCAAGCGTTGTTCACGTTCTTTAATAGCAACGGTAATGGGTTCTCCGGCATCTAGGCGCCAATATTTTATCAGCACATTGTTGGCCGGGAAGTTTTCATCGTGCTTACGGAAGTATGCGATGTGGGTGTCATCTACCTCTTGTACATAATGCGGCCTGTTGGGGCTGGGCTGTATCAACGCCTCAACAACCTGTTTGCCGTCTATGTCATGAAAATGATAGCTTACCTCAACCGGAGGCGTACAATATAAATTGGCAGCACCTTCTACCATGTGCACCTCTTCCATGCCATGAACCCCATTTATTTTGCCGTTATCTTTTACACCAATGAGCAGCCGCCCACCATCAGAATTTGCAAATGCAGAAAGCGTACGCGCTATTTTTCGCGAATCGGAGATTTTGTATTTAAAATCTTGTTGTTGGTGTTCACCCTCGGCTATCTTACGCTCTAACTCACGCATGCTTATTTAACCACAATGTGCTTGTCTTGTTTTTGCTGTACTTCACCAATGGGTTGGCTATAAACACCATGATCTTGTAGCAGCTGTGCTATGGCTTTTGCATGGCTGGGCTTAACTGTAATCAGCAAGCCACCACTGGTTTGCGGGTCGCATAAAATGGGTAGCTGACTGCCTGTTAGGGGCGAAATTGATTCTGCATAACTATTGTAATTCCTAAAAGTGTTATCGGGTAGAATAAACGCATCAATCAGGGGTTGCAAATACGTCATATCAAGTATTGGAATTTTAGAGTACCAAAGTTCTGCAGTTAGTGACGCGCCTTTCATCATTTCTAGCACATGGCCGGCAAGCCCAAAACCTGTTACGTCTGTCATGGCTGTTACGCCAGGTTGCGCGCCCAATGCGGTGCCTATGATGTTGGGCATTGTCATGGCATCTACCGCAAGATTTATGGCCGCTTGTGATGCCTTTTGCCGTTTAATTGCGGTGGCAATGATTCCGGTGCCTATTGGTTTAGTTAAGAAAATTACATCACCTACTTCTGCGGTACTGTTTTGTTTGAGATGTGCTTGGCGTACCAAACCATTCACCGCCAAACCGAAAACTGGTTCTAAGTTGTCAATACTATGTCCGCCAGCCAAAGGAATGCCAGCTTCGGCACAAGCATCTAAACCGCCTTGCATCACTTCTGCGGCAAGGTCATCAGAGAGCTTGTCTATGGGCCAGCCTAAAATAGCCAGTGCCAAAATTGGTTTTCCGCCCATAGCATAAACGTCACTCATGGCATTTACAGCAGCAATTTTACCAAAGGTATAGGCATCGTCAACCACAGGCATAAAAAAATCTGTGGTGCTAATAAGGCATTCTTCTTCGTTGAGTTTATATACTGCGGCATCATCATTACTGCTGTTGCCCACCAATAAATGTGCGTGATGTTGTGTTGTTTTGCCCTTTAAAATGTTGGCCAAGCGTGCTGGTGCGATTTTGCATCCACAACCAGAACCATGACTAAATGATGAAAGACGAATTATTTCAGGTGCGCTCATAAATTTGCTGACTTACGGTAATGAGATCTTGTGCAATAACATCAATAGGGTTATTGGCATTGATTTTTTTTAATCGAACAAAAGCCCGTTTTTCCAGGCCGCGATAATAACTTTTATCATAATACTGCAAGGCAATTTGGGCTGCGTGGTTGATATCATTGGTGGCAACGGCTTTTAAGGCCTCAGCGAGATTTAGTCCGCCCAACCTTTTTTTAAGCCTAATAAAGGCTGCGGCAACCGTTTCTGGTGTTGCATTGCCATATTGATTTGCCAACCGTTCTTGCCTTTTAATGTGGTGCTGCTGTAAAAACAAAAGGGGTGCCCGTTGCAAGCTCTCAAAAAAGGCATGTGGCAGGCGAACTTTACCAATGGTTACGCTTTCATCCTCTGTAAAAATGATGCGCGATTGATCACTTTTTATAATGGTCTCTGCCAAGAGATTCTCAAAATGTTCGGTGGTGGGTTGGGGGTGGTTTTCAAGGTTGCCGAAGGCAGACCCTTGGTGTTGTGCCAGGCCTTCCAGATCAATTACTTGATACCCGTTTTTGGCGAGATAATGTAATATTTCAGTCTTTCCCGTACCCGTAAAACCGCCAATATTTATCAGTTTTAGTGGCTTTGTAAATTGCTGATGCACAAAACCGCGGTAGGCTTTATACCCATCTTTAAGCACGTAAACGGTAAAACCTGCTGTACGTAAGAGTAATGCCAGACTATTGCTGCGCATGCCGCCGCGCCAGCAGTACATATAAATAGTTTTTTGAGGCGCTAATGCCGCGGCAGTATCAATGTATGAGGTTAACCGCGGACCAACAACTTCTAAGCCATGATAAACCGCTTTTTGGTGCCCTTCTTGTTTATAAATCACCCCAATGTTGTGCCGTTCTTCATCAGTAAATAATGGCAGGTTTTTGGCGCCAGGCATATGGCCATTAGCATATTCTTTTGGTGAGCGTACATCCACAATAACGCCATGTTTTGCATGAGAAAAAAAGTCTTGTATGCCGATAACTTGATTGCGCATGGCGTAGATTTAAGTGTTAAAGGGGCGTGTTATTGGCTTTAAAAAGGCAGCCGAAAAGGTACATCTTGTTTAAGCAGAACCTGCCAACCAAAAGCAACAAGCGCTAAAAAAACATACAGCCCATTTCTAACAACAAGTTTAATCGGTCTTCTTGGTACGTTAAAGCCCATTTCTTCTAGTAAAAAGGAATAGAATGTGGCATCATCATCATCGGCTAGGGCATGCTCTTTATTCATTAAACAGCGTTTAAAGAAAATAAATTGCACTTGCACAGCGAGGTAACCAACGCATAGCATGCGCCAGTCTATCAGAAAGGGGCCTATCCATCCTATTACAAGAACTAAGAGGTGTAGCCAAAAAGCCAAATTATACTTAGGCGATATATTTTCAGTCATGATGCCAGTTTAGTCGCCTCAACTTACTAAGTAAATTGAATTTAGCCAAGAATACGCCCGGCTTCTTCTAACAAACTCTTAAAATGTGGCGACAGTTGGGTGCGATTGCCTTGATAGTAGCGCACGGCATTCAGGGTTAACTCCCATTTAATTCCAGACTCAAACGGCCCATTACTGGTAAATCTGTAGGCTTCGTTGTGGATGTTGGTTAACTCTAAACGGTCTTTGTACTGCGGTGAAATCATATCAACCTCGCGCCACGGCAAAACAGTAGTTTTTGCGTTGCTGTAAATTTCTAAGCGATCTACAAAAAACGCAATAGTGCCAGTTCCTATTTCTGCAAGTCGGTCTGTGCCAGAAGCATAAGAAATGGTTACTGGTACAGAGGTAAAAAATGGTGCTTTTAAAGCCCCTTTTTGCATATGTTCAAAAACATGCTGTACAAAGGCCACATTTTGCCACTTCATCCAATCGCGGGTATTTGTGTAGGGGAGATTTTGGTTGTTTGAAGAGAAAAAACCAAACTCATCTACATCTACATGGGTTGCGCATTGCTTGCAGCTAAAAGAATTTTTTGTGGATGTAAAGCCCTCAAAACTATTACAGATGGGGCAGGCAAAAAGTATGAGCTCTATGTTTTCTGCGCGTTTATCAGAATGTATTATGCGCTTGTGTTGTTCTTGCCAGGCGATGTCATCATGCTGCACATGGGTTAAAACGCCTTGATAAAGTTCTTCATCAGAAAGCTTCTTGATTTGTTCTGGTGTATAGAGCAATGTATACTCAATGTCAAACCCAGAACGTCTTACGCGCACCGCCCAACGTGGGTCATACCAATAGGCACCTTTCATTTTTGCGGTAATCACTGGTACTTGCAAAAGGCGCATCAACTTAACTACAGAAGGATCTATATCTAGCGATGTGCCAGACCACGTGCGTGCGCCTTCAGGAAAAAGCCCAATAGAACCACCGGCATCTATCACTTTGCGCATTTCGCGAATAATGTAGGTGTCGCGGGTGCCTTTGCGCTTGGGCATGGCGCCAAGTAGTTTAAAAACTGTTCCAATAACGCGGTCGCGAAGTACCGCATCGCTACTCACAAAGTTTGGCGTCTTTTTTAAAATGGTTCCGATAATAAATGGATCATAGCGGCCTACGTGATTGCTGATGAGTAGGTAAGGAGCGCTAAGCTTCTTAACTTCTGGCGGAACAATGACACGGATTTTATGATAGCGCTTAAAAAAGAACATCCACGCACGTATCACGGCAATTAAAAAATGATTTATCGGGTATGGATTCCGCATGCGTTAAAAATAGTAATCCAATTAAGGATGTGCAGAAAGATAAGCGGCTTTATTAAAAATGCCTATTACCTTACCGGTTAATTCTTTGTTGATGAATGGGTTGTTGGCGGCACGAGAAAATTTATTCTTGTTGGTTAAAGTATGGGTTGCAGTGGGGTTGTAAAACGTTAATTCAGCCACAGAACCTTCCACAATCCTAATTTTTGGCAAGCCGAGTATTGCTCGTGGATTTACGCTTATGGCGTTTATAAATGTTTCTTCGCCCATGTTTTGTATGGCGCTATGCAGGCAACCAAAGGCACTTTCTATAGCCGCCATGCCAAAAGCAGCATGGTCAAACTCGCACCGCTTGCGTTCTATATCTTGCGGTATGTGATCTACGGCAATGGCATCTATAGTGCCATCTTTTATGCCTGTCATAAGGGCTTCTATGTCTTCTTCATTGCGCAAAGGCGGGTTTACCTTGTAGTTAGTGTCATAACTCTGCAACGCCTGCTCTGTTAAGATTAGGTTGTAAAAGTTAACATCCGCGGTAACGCGCAAACCCTTTGCTTTTGCTTGCCGCAATAGGTCTACACTGCCTTTAGAAGAAACGCCAGCGATATGCAAACGGCCATTTGTGTATTCTGCAATAAATAAATCTCGGGCAATCATCAGTTCTTCTGCAAAGGCAGGTATACCTTTTAAACCGAGGTATGTACTTGTGGGGCCTTCATTCATCTGCCCCCCTTGTGTGAGGTCTGGATGGCGTGGATGCACAAAAATAGGCCCAAAATCTTTGGCGTAAAGCAGTGCCAGCTTTAACAAATTAGGATTTTGGATAGCTTTTTTATCATCATAAAAACCCACGGCTCCGGCCTGGTGCATATCAAACATTTCTGTGAGTGCCGTGCCTTCTAGCTGTGTGCTTACCGCCCCTAGTGGGTAAAAATGTACTGGTGCTTCATCGCCTCTTTTTAGCAGGTATTCTATATCTGCCTTACTCTGTATTACAGGTTGTGTGGCCGGGGTTAGCACCACGCTGGTAAATCCGCCAGCTGCCGCAGCACGTGCGCCACTGATACAATCTTCGCGCTCTTCAAATCCAGGGTCGCCAAAGTTGCTGTGCATTTCTACCCAACCAGGAGAAACATGGGCACCAGCCAAATCAATCACCTTAGCGTCTTTGTCCGTTAGATTTTCACCTATACCAACGATAACATCATCATCAATAAGGATATTCACAGATGCACCATTGTAAGGCGAGTTTGGATCAACAACGGTAACATGTGTAATCAACTGTTTCATGGGCATCTATTTCAAAAAGCGAAGCAAAATAACCTCAACTAAGATTAATAACAAAGAAATTGCCAATACATATCGCCAAAGCTGTATGCCTTGTTGCCACTGCCTGATAACGGTTTCTACCGATTTTACATCTGCACTTAGCACGTTAATATTATCTGCACCGCTATTGGTTACGGCTTCGCGCAGAGCTTCTGGCGTAAAGCGCTGCAAGTCGCTTTCTCTTTTTGGCACATTTAAGGCAATAACACCTATGGTGTCTGTAGATCTGCTAATGTGATAGTATCCTTTTTCTGTGAATTCTGTGCCTGTGCTTATACTTAGCCGATTATCAATGCGCTCTTGCCGAGGTATTTGTACATAAGTACCTTTTTGAAGGCGTGCGGCAGCATCACTCTGTTCATCTTTAATTAAAAAATCAAAACGTTGTGTATGGCCAACAACGCCCGTGTAGCCATTGATAGCATTTCTTTTGAGGAGTGATTTTAGTAGGATGGGTACAATTACAGGATGATTTGCCAGGTCAGAGTAGGCTTCGCCCAAAGGTGTGGTAAGCATAAAATAATTTTGCTGATTGGCCGAGAAGCGCGTAAACAGCGGGTCTCCATTGGCCAATGCTAACAGTCTAAAAGTGGGTAAGGCGGTAGTACCACGGGTTGGGAAATGCGCATTAACTGTGGGCCAATAAACATCCGTTAATGCACCCCTAAACACATTTTGAAAGAAAGGATCATCAATATTAACCGCACGAGATGATAATTTTGACGTATCAACATCCCCAAAAGTTTCTAGGCCTAGTTTTACGCAAAGTGCATTAAGCGCTTGCGCATTTTTTTCTGCCGGAATGATGAGCAAATTGGCATTATTTGCAGCTTCTATAAGTATGTTTTCTAGTCCTGAGCTTACCGTGCGCAGTTCTTGCAAAATAATGAGATCTGCTTGGAGTAATATGCTTCTATCTAATTGCTGGATGGTCATGGGGTTGAAAACGAATTCTTCTCCAGCAAAAATTGCGGCAACTTTAGGATTTAGCGCTTCATCATAAAGCGCAACCACGCGGTTAGCTGCGGGTACGTAGTAGGAGAGTAGCAGGGCATTGTCAAAGCTGGCATTGTCATCAGCAATGCGAATTTCAACCTGGTTAAACTTTGGCCTTAGCTGTGTAAGCGCCACCGTAAAGCTGGTGTCGCTATCTGTGGCCACGCTTATATTTAAGGTGATTTCAGGTAGGCCATTGGTTAAGATCTCAACATTTCGCGAAACCGCTTCGTCTCCATAATTTTTTAACTGTATGCCTAAGGTTGCAGACTGCCCAGCCATTAAAAATGGGGCATTAAGCCAAACAGAGTCTACGGCTACATTCTTTATTCTGGCTTCGTCTTCAGAAATGGTGGGTAAGAGTACCCACTGCGCGCTATCATTGGCCATGCGCTGTAGAGGGAGATTGTTCTGCTGGGCATCAGTGAAAGCATAAATAGAGGTTCCGCGTGCGTTGCGCAACAGTCCGCTCCAGTTAAAGGTGCCATCTGTTGGTTGTAGATTTTCTATGTCTTTACGAATTAAACTGGCAGGCTTAAATGCTGTACCGTTTGCCGCCCCAGTTGTATAAAGCGCAATTTGTGCCGTTGGAGGTTGTGCATCTAGCACCTTTAGGGCCTGCTGTTTGGCGCGCACAAAAGGTGTAAGTGGTGTGTTGCCCACTGTGGTGGAGGCAGAATTATCTATGGCAATGATGATGCGCTCTGCGCTTTTATTTGCATCACCCACTGGCATATAAGGCTTTGCAAAGGCCAACACAGCAAATAAAAGTGCTAGCAGGCGCGCAATGAGCACAAGTAACTCTTTGATGTTGCGTTGCTTTTTAGTGCTTTTTTGCACCTCTTGCAAAAAGCTGATATCACTAAAGTATACGGTTTTATATCGCCTCAGATTAAACAGGTGAATGACAATAGGTATTGCCAATAAACTTAATCCCCACAACATACCCGGATTACCAAAGTAAATCATGTGCCAGGCGCATTTATGGGTTTTAAGTCTAGTACTTCTTCAGCAAAATCATAGGCGGCAGTGCGCACTTCATCTAAGGCTTGGGCGTAAATGCCACAGCCTATTACATGCGTTTCTGCACCAGCAATGGCTATGGCGCGTTTTTGTGGTTTTGGTGTGGCGAGGTTTTCATGCATCCATAAAATGCGCTCAACATCAACAACAGGGTCTTGATGTTCTTCATCGCGATAATAGTACAGGTTAAGTACTGGGCAGCTTACTGCCGCAAAGGTTTCTAGGGTCATGGTACGCTCTACAAGTTCTTCCAGATAAACAAGTGCTTCTATGCGGTAGCTGAGGTACCAATATTTCTCATAAATGGTGTCTTTTCGCTCTAGCGTTCTAAAATCACTCCCCAAAATGACTCTAGAAATTTGTAAGCCCCAAGGTTTGTTAAGCAAAAATGCTTTTGGGTCTTTGGGCCTGATATTGGGCGATAAGTTAATTAGGCTGTGCACATTTTCGCTGTAGTTTGCTGCTAACATTAATGCAAGGGTGCCGCCCGTAGAGGTGCTCATAATAATGACCTTATTGCCCAAATTACGCGCTATGGCAAAGGCTTCTTTGGTTGATTCCCAGAGTTTTTCTGGCGTGTAATTAATCATGGCATCTGGGGTGTCAATACCCTGTGTGGCCAAACGTGCCGCATAAGTATTCATGCCATAGCGCTCTGCAAAGTCTAAAAATACCGGTAGGCCTTCTTGTTTGCTGGCCGTAAAACCATGTAAATAAAGCAGCACATATTCTGTTTTGCTGGGGTTGCTATCATTGGCCCAATAGATTTTTGCTTCATTGTCTTTTTTAAGATCTGGGCGAGATTCATGGGTGGTTACCCACTTTTCTAGTTCTATAAGGTCTTTAGGAAGTATGGGTAAGGTGCTGTCAAATGTTGGTGTATGCGGTGTGGGGCCGAGTACAAACACAATGATGAGGAGCAGCAGCGCAGCAGGAACAATTTTTTTTGCCATAGAAATGATTTGGCCAAAAATAATGGGATTATTAAAAGCGCACACTACTTTTACGCGAAACTGTGAGTTTACAGCTAAATGAAGAAAACACTGGTTCTAGGAGCAAGCACTAACCCGCATAGATATAGCAACATGGCCGCACATAAACTAGCACAGCATGGCCATGAAATTATTTTAGTAGGTAAGCGGCCGGGCGAGGTTTTAGGATTACCTATTTTACAAGAATGGCCTGCGCATGAAACTATTCATACCATCACACTGTATCTTTCACCGGGCAATCAGCAGGACTATTACGATGCCATTTTGCAAAGCGGTGCACAACGGCTAATTTTTAATCCGGGTACAGAAAATGAGGAGCTCATGGGGCGTGCTAAAAGTGCGGGTATAGCGGTAGAACAGGCGTGTACTTTAGTGCTACTAACACTTGGTGCATACTGAAGAAAAAAGATATTTCTTTGCAGGGCTTGATTGAATCAATGAATTTATAATAATGCGTTTATGGGAAAATCAGATGAAGTAAGGTTGTTGAGTACAAAATGGATCACGTATTCTGCATTGGGGTTGGTATTGTTTTCCGCGGGCATTATCGCCTTGATGGAGGCCATCATCATGCGCATAGGCGGTAAAGATATTTTTACTTGGGGATGGGTTTTAATCGTGGCGATTGTAATTATCAATGCCGGCATAAGCTTCATCGGTACCTCGCTTAAATACCGCATTTATTTAGACCGCAAACGCAAACAAGACAGTGAATTCCATGTGCGCTCGCATGGCTCGGGTAGTTCTCGCAGCCACCGCTCCTCTTCGCACAGAAAACATGGTGCAGCAAAAGAAGACGCTGAAGATTAATTCAATAGCACCCGTTAAACGACCATTTTTATTGCTTGATTAATTTCATGGCGTACTCAAAATTATCGCCATAAACCCTCAGTATGCGTAATCCCGCTGGATATGAATCGGGAATGTCTGCACTGCTTCCAGTTTCTACATTTGTTTTGTAAAGCAGCACACCGCGCGCATCATATAGAGCTACAAAACAGGTTTTTCCGGTATTCTGTACCGTAAAATGCTGCGTATGCGGTAGTGGAAATACATTTATTGGATTCTCCTGAAAAGTGGTAATGCCTAAAGTGCCGTTGCTGGTACCTGGGGTTGGTGTATTAAATGCTACCCACACAGGCGATGCGTCATAATTTCGCCCATAACTTATATCGGTGTTTTGCGCCCCAAAGAGGATAAAATCGGCAGTATCATTACCCGTGCCGTTTTGCTTAAACAGGCCCACTTCTTCGCCACCCTTGCTCAACGCAAAGTTGGTATGCCAAATGCCAGCTGATGGATTGTTACTTGCCCAAATTAACTGAAAAGCACCTGGTGCAAGTGTAGCAGCAGGAAGTTGCCACTGTGTGGGGTCGTTTAAATCATCTGTGAGAAAGTAGTCGCCCAAAAAAATGGAATCTGTGCCTGCATTGTAAAGTTCTATCCAATCGCTATAATTGCCGGTATTATCTGCAATTACAGCGTCATTATCGGCCATAAGTTCATTAATGACCAAGTCTTTCTGCTGCGGCATGGTAAAGCTGGCTGGTGCACATGGCCTTGTGCGTGATTTCCCTGTATTGTCTGTGGCTATAACTTGGTAGCTCAACATATTTTGCGTTAATGTAAGTAGGTTGCCAAATACACCATCGCCTGCCGCGCCATCATTGTGTTGCCCGTCATCATACAAAGTGATATAATTTAATGGGCTGCTATTTTCTTGATATGCCAATTGCACGGTGCACTGCGTTTCATCGGCTACAGAACAATTTATGCGTATCTGATTGGCAATGCCCGTAGGGGTAATGTTGAGGTACCTAATGATGGGTGCTGTGTTTGTGGTGCCGAGCTGTTGTAAACCAGAGGTAACGCGCTGATTTACATACGTTTTAATCCCCAATTTAACATGTTGGTCTGCCTGTGTAGAATCAATGCTGTTTTTAAAGTCGATGTTGGTAAAACCATAATCAAGTCCTTTGTAGGTGTCTTGGTAAGCATGGGGGAGGATTTGCTGATGTACAGAATCTATACGTGCCGAAAAAGAAGCGCCCCCCATTGTTTGGAGGATTTCTGCCAAATAGTATTGATACATCTCTTTGAGCTGAGGCAAAGCCAAAAGCCGATCTGCCAGCGGAAAGTTTTGATTGGGGTTATTCCAGTTATTCACATTTCTATTGGCCCAGTCTATATTCATCCAGTCTATGCCGTAGGTATTGTCCATGTCATAGGGGATATATTCTATTTTGCCCGTTTGGGGGTTTTCATAGAGGTAGTAGTTATTCTGATTAAAACTATAATTATCCCAATGTCCGGTAGCAACCTCAAACGCCAGGGCTTGCATGTAACCTTCAATGTTAAAAACATCATCAAGGGCACATTCTAGCTGCGCCAAAGGGGTGTTGTTAAGCACATCAATAAAATGGGCTAATCCGCTGTAATCATCAATATTTTCATTGGTTTGAAGCTCATATACGCGTTCGCCATTAGATTTAGTGACTTTATAGTCGTTCGGATTATTGCCAACAAATTGGAGGTTAGCAGGGTAAGTACACTTATATAAATTGCCGCTAGCGTTGGTGTATCGCAAGCCCAGCCAATCGTCATTGATATGTTCTAGATTAATGTAAACGCCATAAAATGTGCCGTTTATATACAATGCCGTATGTGCCACGCGCGAAACAGGAATGGCCATTTCAGCACCAAGTTCCCAACAAAGGCGGGCACGGCTAATGCTCGGGTCATTATGCTCGCCATTGAGGTTAATCTTTTTAACACCTTGGTATCTCCGTCCACTAATAAAGCTGTTTACTGCTATTTTAAACGATTTTTTCTGGGCTGCGCGAGATGTATTCCCGCGTAAGCGGAAACCAACCTGAGGTACAGTATCTGCAATGCCATTTGCGGTGTAAATCATGGTTGCCGGATATTCATGGTTGGCATATAGATTTGCAGGTAAGAGCATCTGCGCCAAGCTATCGGCATCAATGAGGATGTCTATTCTGCTTACTTCAGCTTTATTGTATAAAGGGCCGTCTTGCGGGTGAAGCAATTGTGCATTGCCAGAAAACGCGATTAACAGAACGAGAACGAGGAATTTGAAGCGCATATTAAAGGAGTATTTCAAGCGCTAAAGGTAGGTTTTGAACAATTAACCGGTGGCGATTAACATTTAAAACATCTGCTCAATTGATTGTTGTTTCGGTTTTACGGTGCATACGAATCAACTTTGTAATTTCTAGAATAATGAGTAGTGCTCCCGCCCCAATGAGCGCAGGCAGCAAATGATAGTAACCCGGAAATGAAATGCTAAAAGCAATTTGAAGTCCGGGAACGGTTACGCTGAGCCACAAGAATAGAAGTGCGCCAAAACAAATGAGTAAAACAGTTTTGTTGAATTCTGCCAATGTATACCAAAAGCCGCGGGTGTTGCTTAAATTGGATAGAATTAAAATCAGATTACCAATAATCAGTGTTGAAAATCCTTAGCCTAGTGCGATAGAAAGGGCGTGATTTTATTTAAACGACAAATAATCTACCTCTAATGTAAACGGGCCTTCTCGCTTATCAAGCTTCATAAAGCCGATGCGAATGATTTTGTCTAAATCTTCTGGGCTGAGCTTTTTGCCTGTTTTGTTGGCCAAAAGAATCTCGTCAAAATCTGCCAATTCAAAGGATTGGGTTTGCCAATTATCATTTGTATTGGGCAATAAAGCGTTGTGATAGGGGTAATAAAAGCGCTGGCTTCGTTCTAACATTATGCCAAACTCACCACCCGTAGAGCGATAGCGAATTTCTACAGTATTAAACGAAGAAAGGTTGTAGGTACCAAAAGGCATGCGGTAAGATGAAAATCCACCGTTGTTTTCTAGTGAAATACTACCGGTAAACAGCACGCTATTTTCTGTAAAAGTAGCCGTGCCGGTTGATTTACCGCCCATAACGCCATCTACAATAACGCGCCAATTTGCGCCATCTTTTTGGGTTCCAAAATCTATGGTGAAGGGTGTTGTCATAAAGCAAGAGAAAAGCAGGGCGAATAAATGCGTGGCCATTGTGCGGTAGTTGTTAATGATAGCTTTAACCTAGATGTTGAGGTATTTGTTTTGAGCACGTTAATGATCTAACGCAGATTTGAAGATTTACGCCCCTCTGTTCAGATAATAGAGCAGCTTACTCTTTAACTCTCCTGCTTCTAGTTGCTCAATGCGCCCGTGATGTACCAAGGCTATTTTCCCCGTTTCTTCGCTAACCACAACACAAAGTGCATCGCTTTTTTCTGTTATACCGGCTGCCGCGCGATGTCGTAAACCAAAACGCGCAGGGATTTCTGCATTGTCGCTTACCGGTAAAATTGCACTGGCCGCTTGTATGCGGTTGTTGTCTATGATAACCGCGCCATCGTGTAATGGGCTGGATTTTGCGAAAATGCTTTCCAACAAAATGGCACTTAACCGAGAATCTATATGTGTACCTGTTTTGGCGTAATTACCCAAAGGCGTTTGGCGCGACATTACGATGAGGGCACCCAAATGCGCATCGGCTAAGTTTTGGCAGGCCATCACAATGGGGTCTAAATCTTGGCCATCATCTTCTTTGTTTTGGTTGCGTAGCCAGCGCAGCTGTTTTACATATTTCCGCCTGCGCGAAAAAGTTGCAGAGCCAATCATGAGCAAAAAACGTCTAATTTCTTGCTGAAAAACGATGACAAGCAGGATAAATCCAACGCCAATAAATTGCCCTAAAATTTCAGAGAGCACATCCATGTGCAGCGCATCTACCAATTTCCAGGTGAGATAAACGGCCGTAATTCCTATAAAAATCCTGATGGCTGCTGTGCCCTTTACCAACCTATAAAGCTGATACAAAAGCGTTGCCGCAATGAGAATGTCGAGAAAATCAAAAAACGTAAAATCAAGAAACGACATTAGCTTTTGAGGTATTTGTGCAAGGTAATAACCTCTTTGGCTTCTTTAACATCATGTACGCGCAAAATGGTGGCTCCGCGTTCTAATGCAAACGCATTAAGGGCAGTGGTGCCGTTAAGCGCCTCTTTGGCAGTGGTGCCTAACACTTTATTAATCATACTCTTTCTTGATACACCTACTAAAACAGGCAAGCCCAAGATTTTTAATGCTTCTAAATTATTGAGCAGCTGGTAATTCTGTTCTAGGGTTTTTGCAAAACCAAAACCAGGGTCTATAATGATGTCATTAAGGCCCAATTCGCGCAGCTGCGCTATTTTATGGGAAAGGTCATTAATGACATCTGCCGTAACATCTGCGTAAGTGGTAAACTGTTGCATGGTTTGTGGCGTGCCCCGCATGTGCATGAGTATATAGGGTACTTGGCACGCAGCTACGGTTTTAAACATGTTTTCATCAAGTGTACCGCCAGAAACATCGTTGATCATGTGGGCACCGCAATCAATGGCTTTACGCGCAATTTCAGCGCGAAAGGTGTCGATAGAAATAATGGCCTCTGGGTGCGCTTTAACGATTGCTGTTAACACTGGTTGCAGGCGTTGCCATTCTTCATCTTCAGAGATATGTGCCGCGCCAGGACGCGTGCTGTATGCCCCAAGATCAATAATATCGGCACCATCTGCCAACATTGCCGCTGCTTTTTCTACGGCATGTATTGGTGCTGTGGTTCTGCTTTCAGCATGAAATGAATCAGGCGTAGCGTTGAGTATCGCCATGATTTTAGGCGCGGACAGGTCATGTAATTTCCCATTAATAACCATCGTTTGTCGTGTGTAAAAAAAGTTATCTTTCGCGCTCAAATGAAGCTTTATTGCGGTTTTTTTAGCTGCTCAAATGTATAAAATGACTCAGACTGAACAACAATTTGATACCGTTGTGGCGCATTGCCGCGGTTTGTATGCCAAGAAGATGCAAGATTATGGTAGCGCGTGGCGCATCTTGCGCTTGCCGTCATTAACGGATCAGATTTTTATCAAGGCGCAACGCATACGCAGCATAGAAGATAAGGGTGCGCAAAAAGTGGCCGACAGCATTGATGGGGAATTCATTGGCATCTTAAATTACAGCGTGATGGCCTTGATACAGTTAGAACGTGGGGTGGCAGAGCATCCAGATCTTGTGCTAGAAGAAGCACTAGAGGCCTATGATGCACAAATGGCAGAAACCAAAGCCCTGATGATGGCCAAAAACCATGATTATGGTGAGGCTTGGCGCGATATGCGCATTAGTAGTTTCACAGATCTCATCCTACAAAAACTATTGCGCATTAAGCAGATAGAAGATAATGCCGGCAAAACTTTGGTAAGCGAGGGCCTAGAAGCCAACTACCGCGATATGATTAATTATGCGGTTTTTGCCTTAATCATGTTTGAAGAAGCAAAGCATCCTGCCTAAGATTTTTCATGCCATATCGGCCCTGCAATCAGGTGTCAAAAAAGCACTTTTGGTTTCTGTGTTTACTTTTTATTTCGTGCACTTTTCTTTTCGGCTTTAGCCACCTTTTTAGCCTTTATGCGCGCTACTTGTTCTGGTAAAGGCAAATAGAACATACCACGCTGTGCGAGCTTTTTATCATTGTTGCTGGTAATGGCAATGTCTTTAAAGCCACTAAAAAACAGCCGCATCACATAGTTAAAAATAGCCTGATCATTCTGGTATTCTGCAAATACAATACCTTGTCGCTCGTGCTTGCCAGCCTTGTTTTTATTTAGAACAAGCAGATTTGCAGCGCCACCTTCTAACCAATGATGTAAGTTTTTGTCTTGATTTTCAATATCGATAAACTCTAGATTTAACCCATCGTAGAGTAAGTTAAGCGTTCCGCCACCGTCTTTCTTATTGCCCTCAACTAAGAGTCTGCCATGTTTAATGCTGCCAGCTTTAAACCTTAGTCCGAGGGTGTTTTCTGTAAACGGATTAAATGTTTTCAATTGCATTTTGCCCAAGTGCAGGTCTAGCGTAAACGCTTGTCCGCCCCGTGTTAAATCAAACCGCCAATCTAGTGCAAGCTTCACCTGCTCATAAAGGGTTAATTCGCCTGTAATAAGTGTCCATGATGTTTTTCCGGGTGATGTTTTATTTGTTAGATGGCGTATTCTGGTTTGTAAATCTGTAATCTGTAACCTGCCGGGTTTATGGTCTTTTCGCCAATTTTCATCATATAACAGTTGGGCATCAATAAGGTCTATCGTATCTATCTGTATTGGGAATTGTACCTCTTGAAGCCGTTCTATAAAAAACTTTTTTTCGTTTTTGTTATGCGGAAGGCGCTTGTCTTTGTAGATATAGGCTTGTGCACCCAAGAGCGATAAATAGGGGAGTTCAATGCCCTCATTTAGAGCTGTGAGGTTGGTAGGCAAGCCCCGAACTTCTGCACGGTAAACATCTAGCGTTACAAAATCTTTATCGTACCCAAAATGTTCAGCATACTTAAATTGACTTAAGCGCTGCCGCATTTTTATATTATGCAATTGCAACTTTTTTGTGGTGCTATTTAACGTTAGTGAATCTGCAGTAAACCATGCCAAGCTGGCTTTAGGCTGTAGGTATAAATCAATAACATGAAGTTTGGCCTGTTCATAGTGCAATGCAGCATTGGCATTAAACGGCACATTGATGTGGTTTACGTTGAGGTTAATGGTACCCGAAAGTTTTTCATCTGGATGATTGGCATGTAAATCTACGGTGAGCGCCAGTGCATCTACATGAACGTGATTGGCGATAATTTGACGAATCGCAGCACTCTTTATACTGTTTTTAGCACGTGCGCTGTCTTTTTTTGTGCCGAGGTAAATCTGTCCTTTACCAATTTGTAAGCTATCTATCTTTAAAGTGCGATGCCGCCATGCGGGCCACAATTTAAAGCCCTTCACAGAAAAAGCTTTGAGGCTAACATTTATGGGTTGGTGCCAAAACGTACCTGAGGTATCATGAATATACAAGTCATGAACGGTAAGATCTCCAGCCCAAAAATCCAATTCAAGTGCCCGATAACTGGCGGTGTCGGCTTGGTTTAAAAAGTCACGTACTTTGGCGTCTATGAGGCGAGGCAAGGTGAGCCATGCGGCAAAGCCCAAAAAGACAAAGCAGAAAATTAGAAACAGTAAAACCTTTCTCCGCATGGCGATGCATTTCACTCCAAATATACATTGGTCTTTACAATGCGGGCTTTAACACGTTTTATTTTGCCAGTGCTTTTGTTTTAATGATTTTTGAACCACAATTGAAATAGGACATATGAAACTATTGGTAGCATTATCGCGCACGCTTGTTGGCGTACTTTTTATCTTCTCAGGCCTCATTAAACTCAACGATCCCGTAGGCTTTAGTTTTAAGCTAGAAGAATACTTTGCGCCAGACGTGCTTAACTTAACATTTTTAGAACCTATAGCCCTGCCTTTGGCAATCTTTCTCGTGATTTTAGAAGTTGTTTTGGGTGTGGCGCTGCTTATCGGTTACCGACCTAAATTCACCATTTGGGCGCTTTTTGCACTCATTGTGTTCTTTACCTTTTTAACTTTTTACTCAGCCTATTTTAATAAAGTTACAGATTGCGGTTGCTTTGGTGATGCCATTCCGCTAACACCTTGGCAGAGTTTTACAAAAGATCTCATCCTCCTAATATTAATTCTTGTGCTTCTTTTGGGGCAAAAGCATGTAGGTGCATGGCTTAAAACATCGTGGCATGTGGGCGCTTTAGCGGTTTCTATTGCGTTGTGTGGTGCTTTTGGTTACCATGTTCTTAATCATCTGCCCGTTAAAGATTTCCGCCCCTATGCAGAAGGCAAAAGTATTATTGATGGCATGAAGCATGCTGAAGAGTTGGGTTTAGAGGGGCCGGTTTACGAAAACATCTACACATTGCAACACAAAGACGGTAGCCAACAGGTAGAAATTAGCAGCACGCAATACATGGAAGAAAAATGGTGGGAAAAAACAGAGTGGGTTATGGTAGAGGAGCTTTCGCGCAGTGTAAAGGTGCGAGATGGTTATGAGCCACCAGTGCATGATTTTTCCATTTCTACAAGTTATGGTGATATTACAGATTCTGTACTCGCAGCTGATGATTACATCCTTATTATTAGCTACAAGCTGGCAAAATCAAACCAAGAAGCCTTTGCCAAATTGGCCAAAATTGCTTGGGATTTAGAAGCTTCTGGCTTGCCTGTTTTGGCTTTAACGGCAACGGGTGGCCATGAAAGTGAGGCGTATAAACATGAGATTCAGGCACCTTTTGAATTTGGCAGTATGGATGAAACCACCCTCAAGACTATCATTAGAAGTAACCCTGGCGTAGTGTGGCTAAAACGCGGTACTGTATATAAAAAATGGCATTATAATGATGTTGTAGATGCTGACCAACTTAAGTCGGCACGTTAGTGATTAAATCTATTTTGAATAAGGTAGGTTATAGCATCTTGGTGCTTTGGGGTGTGGCCAGTTTGCTATTTATCATGTTTAGCATATTGCCAGGAGACCCCGCACGGATGATGCTCGACCAACGTGATGATGAAGCGCTATTACAAGCCATTCGCGAAAAATATGGCCTTAACGCACCGCTCAGCATACAGTATGTAAACTACATTAATGACCTTTCTCCCTTATCATTACACAGTGTAGATCCCAATGCCTATTCTGCCAAAGTGCTTACCCGCGTACCGCACGTTATTTTATTTCAAATTGGGGCGAAGCAAGGCGTGCTCAAATACCCTTATTTGCGTGAGAGCTTTCAGCAGCAAGGCAAAAGTGTGCGCAGCATTATTGCAGAAACATTACCGAACACCGCGCTTTTGGCCTTAGTGAGCATTTTATTGGCGTTGGTTTTGGGCTTGTTCATTGGCATTCTTGCCGCGCTGTGGCGCGATAGTTTTTTTGATCGATTTTGGAGTGTAGCGGGCTCTTTAGGGATGAGCTTGCCCAGCTTTTTTACAGCCATACTCATAGCTTGGTTTTTTGCCTATGTGCTTGGTGCATATACGGGTCTTAACCTCACCGGAAGCCTTTATGCTGTTGATGAATTCACCGGAGAACGGTACATCCAATGGAAAAACATGATTTTACCAGCCCTTACGCTAGGTATCCGGCCGCTTGGCGTAATCATACAATTAAGTCGCAGCGCGATGCTAGATGTGCTAAGTCAAGATTTTATCCGTACCGCACGTGCAAAAGGTTTGTCTCAGGCGCAAATTATTTGGCGCCATGCGCTGCGCAATGCCCTAAACCCAGTGGTAACAACCATTAGTGGGTGGTTTGCCAGTTTGTTGGCTGGGGCTGTTTTTGTTGAATATATTTTTGCTTGGAATGGCTTGGGCAAAGAGATTGTTGATGCCTTAAACCTTCGCGATTTGCCCGTGGTGATGGGTGCCGTTTTGGTGATTGCCGTATTGTTTACAATCATCAATGTTTTGGTAGATGTTATTTATGGGTGGTTAGACCCTAGAGTGCGCTAAGTGTGCTCAACCGCATTGGCCGCCCTTTGCTATTCTTCCCCGTTTGCATTAATACTGGCTAAATATTCCGCTCTACCTTGCTCTAGTATGTCTACCAGCGCGTTACGCGTTATTTTAAGGCGAGCGATAAAATCGCTCTTTTTAAGAAAAAGCTGCAAATACCTAAATGACCCACGAATCTGAAAGAACCTTTTGAGATAGCCAAGCGTGAATAAGCCAGCGGGGTAGAGGCTGCAAATAAATATAAAGGCAACCCAAAAGCTGTCATAAAAAAGGCCAACCAAAGAGGCCTGCACCAAGTACAGTAGGCTAAAAATAATCATGCTTCCTGCCAAGCGAATAGACCCAACAAAATCTTCGCGGATATTTGCATAGCGCACCAGATAATCCGCCAGCATAAACGGAATTACATTCACGGCAAACCCGAAAAGAAACAGCGGAAATCCGATGATAAAATAAAAGGTTGTCCAGAGTAAATTAAACTCAATTTGCGCGTTTCGCACCTGTGTATCACGTATGCCAAGACGTTTTAAAGCCTTGAGGTATGATGTAATGCGATTTTCAAAATCGCCCACGCGTTCTGGATTTTTCTGAATATGGTAAGCCACCGCCTTGGCAATGTCTTTACTGAGATAGAAATCTTGCGGTGCCTTATCGCTGTTTTTTTGCGTTTCGCGAAGCTTACTGCGGTACAATACTTCAATTTGACGCACCAAGCCATCTAACCTTTCGTCATCTACAATAATTACCCGTTTTTCAAGCTCAGCCTTGATGTTCTGGGTGAGGTCTTCTACCGCAGCCCAAGCGTTTTGGGTGTACGTAGCTTGATAGTTTTGCAGGGTAATGGGTTTGCCAAAGTTGATAAACACATCACTTCTAAAATGATGCGGATTGGAGTAATTGATGCCAATAGGCACAATTTTAATCCCCAAAGAAAAATCGTTTTGTGCCTCTGCGCCAAGTGCAATGCGTGCTGTGCCTGTTTTAAAAGGGCGTAATCTGCGCTCGGTTTTACTGGTGCCTTCAGGAAAAATCATCAGAGTGCCACCCTTAGCCAGATGCGCGTAACAGGTTTCAAACACCGCCTGGTTTTTATGCATTTCTTCTGGTGCATCGTCTTTTCTATAGATTGGTATCATGTGAATCCAACTAAGAAACCTTGCAATGAACTTATGACGAAAAACATCGCCTCGCGCCAAAAAATACAGAGAGCGGTTAATTTCTGTAGCCAATAAAATAGGGTCCATAAACGCACTGGTGTGGTTGGGCGTAAAAATGACAGGCCCTTGCTGGGGGATGTTTTCTTTGCCCTGCACATATAATGAGCGAAAGTATCCGCGGGCAGTCAAGCTAAAAAGGAATTGAAAAATACGATAGAGCATTTTTTCCTTGTATTAGGTACCTCGATTACACATCTCCTGCACCAGTTTATTGCGTTTTTAAAAATTTGTCGGAATATAAGATTTCACCCCGATGTACAAGGTGAAAGGTGTAAACACCTGTGGGTAAATCGGCTACATCAACAACACCCTGCCATGCGCCACTACGTAACCCTTGCCCTTGTAGCGTGCATATTTTGTAGGTAACTCCGTTTGGCATTTTCCCGTGATAATAGAGTTTTTGGCGCACAGGCATAGGAAATAATTGCCCATGATTTAGAGTTTGCTCGGCCAAATGTGTGCTATTGTAGGCAAGTGAGAGCTCATCCAGCCAAAGTGTTGCCGCGTGCTGCGGATTAGTACTGGCATAAAAAGTTACGCCCAAAGTATCTGGTGTGGCCGTGCTGTAATATGTTAGGGGCAAAATAAAGGGCAAAACAATGTTGGTAGGTTGTAATGCTGTGGTAGATTCTACAAAGGCGATGGTATCCCTTTGGCGCGTTGCCTGGTTCCATTTGTGCAGCCAAATCACGCATTTCCCGTAGGTGTTACCGCTGGTTGTAGAGTCTGTAAAACGGTATAAGCCATGCAAGGCAAGTGGCCTGCTATTAAATGGAATGCCGCAGGTGTGTAGTTCGGGATAGCCCAGCGAATCAGTTGAGAAATAATTGCCATTGCTGATAAAGGTTTCAAAGTAGGTGCCATCTACCTTTTTCCATTTTGGCCGGCTGCTAAGTTCAATGGCAGCACCAGAGTAAGGTGATGTTGTAATGCGGTTGCCAATCCATAAAATTTCATGAAACTGAAACCCTGTGGCGTGGTAGGCAGTTTGGGGTTGTAGCGGATAGGCAGTATCGCCAACAGTACCAGTAGTAAATATCAGTCCATCTGAGGTAATCCAGCTAAATAAGCGGTCTATACCACCAAAATAAACCGAATCAAAACTTGGATTCTCAAGATTTTGGCCAGCTATATCAGGTATTGCGCTGAGCACAAAGAGCACAGATATCACCAAATGTTTCATGAAGCCAAGGTACACGGTTTAAAGCTATCTGTGCTATATCTTGCCCTAACACGCCTTATGGGCCGAAGCACTAGCAATTTTAACAAGCCGAATAATCCATCAAGATTTGCTTTGCAACCTTTACTTTTACCGCTTAAAATATTGAAACGTAATACCACATGAGACGAAAAATAGTAGCCGGCAATTGGAAGATGAACAAAACCCTAGACGATGCTTTAGATCTTGTTCAGGATTTAACTGAAATGTTAACAGATGAAATTCTTGGTGAAACAGATGTGATCATTGCACCCCCAAGCGTACTTCTTTCTGATGTGGTGGAAGATCTTTGGGATGTTGACTATATTTCTGTTGCGGCTCAAAATTGCCACCATGAATTGCAGGGCGCTTATACCGGTGAAATTTCTGCACCCATGATTGCCAGTATGGAAGCCGATGCTGTAATTGTTGGGCACAGCGAGCGCAGACAGTATTTTGGTGAAACAGATGACATCATAGCACAAAAAATAACCCGCTGCTTTGAGGCTGATTTAGTGCCCATTTATTGTTGTGGCGAAACTTTAGAAGAGCGTAAGAGCGGACAACATTTTGAGGTGGTACGTAACCAAATGACCGCTGCTTTGGGGCATCTTAGCGATGAACAAATGATGGACGTGGTAATTGCCTACGAACCCGTTTGGGCCATTGGCACGGGCGAAACGGCTACACCAGAGCAAGCCCAGGAAATGCATGCGTTTATCCGCGAGCATCTCTCAGTGATCTTTAATGCAGATGTGGCTGATGAGGTTAGTATTCTTTATGGTGGTAGCTGCAAACCCAGCAATGCCAAGGAATTGTTTAGTCAACCCGATGTAGATGGCGGCCTGATTGGTGGTGCCAGCCTGGTTGCTGAAGATTTTGTTGCCATTGTTGAAGCCATGAATTAGTTTTAGTTTATGATTAAGTGTCTATTTATCATAATATAGCATGCACAGCTAAAGAATACCTCAAGATGTGATTTACAGGAAGTTGATTATGTTTTACGCTTTAACCAGGCCTAAATGTGAGTGCTATGCACATTGGTAGTTCTAAGGGGTAAGAAGTAATGCTTAGATTCAATTGCTAGTGTAAGTTTTTTGTAGGTTTTTCTCTTTGGGGTGACCTCAGAGAGAAAAATTAACGCACGCATAATTTTTGAAAAGGAATTATTACATACATTAGCAACAATAAAATCTATTTTCAAATGAGAATCAATTTTAAACCTGGAGTTGTGGCATCGTTATTGTCTCTCTCTCTCTCTCTCTCTCTCTCTGCGCAAGTCTATAATTCTCCAAATGTTGAGCTAAGACGTGTATTGGGGAATTTGAGTCTTAACCAATACGCATTCGGCACAAATCATGAGTTTTTGTTTGACATGTCCGCTCATGTGGTTCCCGAACATCTTTTTAATCCTCAAGTCTCTGACACTTCCTATAGTGATTTGTTTTTTACTATGTACGAAGAAATGTACTATGCAGCAAAAGACACATTCAACTTTGAACGAGTAAATGAATTAGTTCAAAGGAGTTTAAAGTTTCAGGCAGACACAATTCCAATACTGGTATTTAATTTTGATTATTTAAAAATACGAGATACTGCATTTAAGAGTCTCGGATATTTTGAGATTGATACAGTATTGGATGTTTACAAGGATTTGAATCCCCCGTCTCTAAATCCATACTTGAAAAAGGAAGTTTTTGCAGCCGGTGTGCCAAGAGAAATGCAGTATTTTAAAAACATTATCTACCGTATAGACCCTGCGTTTTTAAAGTTTTGTTCCAGAAACGCATATAAGGCTAATACACTTGAAGATTTTCAATTGCGAATAGATTTTGGCGATGGTAATGGGTGGGTTTATTTTGATCAAAGTGTTGTAACGAATCATGCCGTTGTTTATCCTGATTCAGGAAACTATGCCGTAACTGTACAAATTGTGCAAGGAAATGCACCGAACATTATTGTAATAAATAGTGCGATATTTAACAAAGCCGTGGCTAGTGGTGAAGAAGCCGTAGAACCAGACTTTTATATTGGTAATAACGGCATACGTGCTGGTTTTTTTGGTGCATGCAGCGATGGACCACAGGCCGAGACTGATAAAAAGTTTGTTATTTATTTAGAAGGTTTTGATGGAACGGATTTCTTGCCCGGTGTAAATAGAAATGTGAGTGAGATATACAGTGGAATGATTAAAGATACACGGTTGGTAGAACTTCGGAATTTTGGGTACACATTTATTGTTATTGATTGGAAGAATAGCCGTGAAGACATAAAAGACAATGCCATGTCGCTTGTAAAATTTATTGATGATTTAAAGTGTGCGTACCCGGAAAGCGATCATGAATTTGTGTTGATTGGAGAAAGTATGGGAGGTTTAATTGGCAGGTACGCATTAACGTTTATGGAAACGGAAGATTATCAAGATGGATATCGTGTTGGATGGAGTACAGTAGAACCTTGCTTGCCAGAGTTGATGCATAAAACAAGGTTATTTATGACGTTTGATACACCACATCAAGGTGCAAACATTCCCTTAGCTTATCAATGGATGTATGATGAAGGGGCGTCTAAAATTCCAATAATAGCAGGCTACTCACCATTAAGTTTAACATTATTTATAATGATGAAAACGCAAATGCTTTATTCTAAGTCTGCGAAACAAATGCTTATATATCATTTGGATAACAAAACGCTTGTGAGTAGCAGTGGCAACCAAAAGGTATACAATTATTTTCCACATAATGACAGAACGGACTTTGTGGCAGATTTACAAGAAATTGGTAATTATCCCAGGTATTGTAAACTCATGGCCTTAAGCAATGGTTCTATAACAAGCGCTAAACAACGACAAGATTATTATCCTTTTAATGCCCGAGTTGCCAACGATGTACTTTTAGATTTAGAAGGAGAGACATACACCCGCATACTTGGAAATAAATTCTCAACGTACACTTTAGCCCTAATTGCAAATTCTAATCCAGATGGTAAT
>CAYQDW010000025.1:0-34369 GCA_964416385.1 uncultured Cryomorphaceae bacterium
CAAAACCCACACGGTAATAATTTAACCTATGACTGCAAAGCCTGTCACACTTCTGGAAGTTGGTCATATGTAACTAACGAAGATCTCTTTAATCACGATGATAAATTTGCCCTAGAGGGCCAACATGCTGAGATATCTTGCGTGGCGTGCCACGAAACCCTGATTTTTGAAGAAACGGAATCCTCTTGTGTTAGTTGCCATACAGATGTGCATAGCATGAGCGTTGGTAATGATTGTGCCAGATGTCATTCAACCAAAAACTGGCTTGTAGACAATATACCTGAATTGCACGAGGCTAATGGCTTTCCTCTACTTGGAGCCCATGCACTGACCGCTTGTGTAGATTGTCATGTTTCTGAAACTAACCTGCGTTGGGAGCGTATCGGCAATGAATGTGCTACCTGCCACATGGAAGATTATGCTTCAACACAAAACCCCAATCATACCCAACAGGGCTTCTCTACAGATTGTACAACGTGCCATGATCCGTTTGCGCCAGACTGGAAATATGCCGTTTTCTACGGTCATAATCGGCCAGAGTCATTCCCCATTGCTGGGGGAAATCACGGCCCGGGTGTTTGGAATGATTGTGTAGATTGTCATGTTGTTGCAGGTAACTATGCCATATTTAGTTGTATAGATTGCCATGAGCACAATGACCCGAACGACCTAGCAAAAGAGCACGATGATGTTGGAGGTTATCAGTACAACAGCATTGCGTGCTTAAATTGTCATCCAAAGGGAACAGAAGAATAATGAAATACATCTTGGTTAATCATAAATCATTTAGATACACGTTTAAGATTTGGCGCCCTTTTTTTGATTACCAATGAATGTTTTAAACCGCATATTTATTCCGCCTTTAAAAGTGTTTATTAAGTAGAATTTAGAATGACCACCCGCCAGCATCAGCTTTATATTGGTACAATGTCTGCCATTGTATTACTTACCACAGCCTATTTGGCCTATGTAGGCTACTCATATTATGCATTACCCATAGAGGAGCGTTTTTATCATCCGCGGTATGATTGGTTTAAGCCCTCAGGAGCTTTTGGTCATGGTTTAGGTATTGTAGGTACCTTGCTTATTGTGTTTGGTGTTGCTATTTATATCGCCAGAAAAAAGTACGGCTTTATGGAGCGCTACTTACGCATAAAATACCTTTTGGAGTTTCATATTTTTTTGTGCACTCTTGGCCCTATCATGGTGCTTTTTCATACCAGTTTTAAATTCGGAGGCATTGTAAGTATCTCTTTTTGGAGTATGGTAGCGGTTGTTGCCAGTGGGGTTATTGGTCGGTACATCTACAATCAAATTCCGAGAACAGTTCAGGGTAAAGAAATTAGCCTAGATAAGTTGCATCAACAGCAAGCGCAAATGCAAGAAGAATTACAAGTGGCGGGCTATTTTACGCCAGAGGAATTACAAGCTATTAACACGTATAAGCACAACCAGAGAGCGCAATTGCGTTTTGCAATGGGGTTGTTAAAACAAAAGAAACACGTTAAAAATTCTGTTAAGGCTGTGCGCACACTTTTGCGCGAAGAGCGGAAGTTGGCTTGGCGTATTAGCAATTACAATAGGATGGAGCGCCTGTTTAAATACTGGCATGTTGCGCATAAGCCCTTCGCCCTAATCATGTTGATTTTCGCTCTGATTCATGTGGTCGTTACCTTGTCTTTAGGCTATAAATGGATTTTTTAATGGTAGCCGAAGAAATCATCATCTACAGTATAGCTGCCCTAATTTGCTTGTTTTTAGTGGTTTTTTACATCCGTTCTGAACAGAAGAAAAGTCGCGTGGTAGAAGCTAAGGTAGAAAAGGCAAAAGAGGATGGTCGCTTTGAGCCAGTTTCATTGCACCCTTTTATTGACGTAGGAGCTTGTATTGGTAGTGGCGCATGTATAAAAGCATGCCCTGAAAAAGATATTCTCGGCATTGTAAACGGTAAAGCCACGGTTATAAATGCTACCAGTTGCATTGGGCACGGGGCTTGTTTAATGGCTTGTCCGGTAGATGCCATAAGCCTGCGCATTGGCACAGAAAAACGCGGCGTTGATTTGCCCCACGTTAAACCAGATTATGAAACCAATGTGCCGGGCATATATATAGCCGGCGAATTAGGCGGTATGGGTTTGATAAAAAATAGCGCAGAACAAGGTATACAAGCCATAGAGGCCATTGTGCGTAAGAAAAAGCAAATAGACGAGGATATTTTAGATGTGCTTATTGTAGGCGCTGGGCCTGCGGGCATTGCCGCTGGCTTAACGGCTAAAAAGAACAATTTAAAAGCGCTGATCTTAGAACAAGATACACTTGGAGGTACGGTTTATAGCTTCCCGCGTGAAAAAATAGTTATGACGCGGCCTATGGAGTTACCCCTGTATGGTAAACTCAAACTCTACAATACAAGTAAAGACGAGTTGTTAACCATCTGGCAGAATATTATAGCAGAGCACAATATCGCCATACAAGAACACAGTAAGGTTACCTCAATTCAAAGCCAAAATGGGATTTTTGAGGTACACACCGCTGCAAAAAAATCATATCGCACTGCTCATGTATTAATTGCTATTGGCAGGCGTGGCTCACCACGTAAGCTAGGTGTGCCAGGCGAGGAATTGCCTAAGGTTTATTACCGGTTGTTAGATCCTGAGTACATACACGGTAAAAATGTTTTGGTTGTTGGTGGGGGAGATTCTGCTGTAGAATCTGCAATGTTACTAATGACTCAAAATAACGTAACCCTTTCTTACCGTGGCGAAAAGTTTGCACGTATTAAACCCGACAACTTAGAAAGGTTGGAAAGCGCTATTGCGGCTAACAAAATTCACGTCTTATTGTCTTCAAACGTCACTGAAATTCGTCCCGATACGGTGGAGCTAAATTCAACCAATAACCCAAAAGAGGTATTGCCCAATGACTTGGTATACGTTTTTGCAGGTGGCGAGTTACCAACAGACTTCTTGAAAAACGCTGGAATTGATGTTGAGAAGCAATTCGGAAAAATTGTCAAAAAAGCGGGTACATAAAAATCGCTTTTATACCTTGCAATGGTTTTTAAAATTATAGTTGTACGTTACTAAATCGCCAAATAAAACAAGTACTTCTATTTCTTTTATTCGTCTTATGTGGAGTTACCTCGGTTGGTCAAATTTCACCTGGCCCACTTTCTGAGGGTCATAAGCAATTAGAAGGAATCCGTAATTGTACAGAATGCCACAGCTTAGGCAATAAAGTGCCTGACCAGAAGTGCCTTGATTGTCATGTGGAAATCAATCAATTAATCACAGAAAAGCGTGGTTATCACGCAAGCGTTGAAGTAAAAAATAAAACTTGTATAGATTGTCATAGTGAACATCATGGCCGTAAGTTTGATGTAGATCGGTTTGATGTAGATAATTTTAATCATGATTTAACGGGTTATGCTTTAAAGGGGAAGCACAAAAAAGTAGACTGCAGAGAGTGCCACGCCCCAGAGAACATCAGTAATCCCACCATTAAAAAACTAGAAGGCACCTATTTGGGTATGGGTACGGCTTGTATTGATTGTCATGATGATTATCATCAAGGTACGTTAAATACAACGTGTACCAAGTGCCATACCGAAGATGGGTGGAAACCTGTTACCTCATTTGATCATAGCAAAACAAATTTCCCCCTGTTAGGGGCGCATCAAAACGTTGAATGTATTGAATGCCATAAGCAGACTACCCGCAACGGTAAGCCATTTCAAGAGTTTAAAATTCCATTTGCGAAATGCACAGATTGTCATGATGATGCGCATGATGGTGCTTTTGGTCAACGTTGTACAGATTGCCACCAAACGTCATCTTGGCAAAATTTAAAGAGTAAAAATCCATTTGACCATAGCAAAACAGATTATCCTTTACTAGGCTTGCATAAAAATGTAGACTGTAAGGCGTGTCATAAAGCAGAAAGCTATTTAGAGCCTATTGCCCATGCAGCGTGTAAAAATTGTCATAGCGATTATCACAGGGGAGAGTTTACCCGCAAAAATCCACAAGCGGATTGCCAACAATGTCACTCTGTTTATAAAGACTTTACAGCAACAAGTTATGGTTTAGAAGAGCATAACCGGTCTAACTTTCCGTTGGTAGGAGGGCATGCGGCAACGCCATGTTTTGCTTGCCACGTAAGTGAAGATAAGTGGACTTTTAGGTCTATTGGTGAGCGTTGTATTGATTGTCATGATGATGTACACGCAGGGAAAATTTCAGCAACATATTATCCTGATCAAGATTGTGAAGTTTGCCATTCTCCTGCTTCCTGGAGCGATGTGCTTTTTGAACATGACCAAACGGGCTATCCCCTGTTAGGGCAGCATGCAAAAGTAGATTGCCGTAACTGCCATTTTAGTGATGATGCCCATCAGGATATTGAAAAGCAGCAATTCTCATTTGCAGATAAAAACTGCGTGCAGTGCCACACCAACGTGCATGGTAATCAATTTGAAAAAGAGGGGAAAACCACATGTACAGACTGCCACAATTCATTTGAGGATTGGGCAGTGATCACCTTTGATCATAATACAACGCGTTTTCCGTTAGAAGGAAAACATAAAGAGGCGGCATGTTCTGCATGTCATGTGCCTGAGTTAGTAAACGACCAGATGGTTGTTATTTATAAAATAAAACAATTTGAATGCGCAGACTGTCACTCCTTATAAGCTACTTCGCATTGCTGCCGTTTTTGTTTGCGCAAAACCCTCATGGCGACAAGCTAAAGTATGATTGCAAAGCCTGCCACACTGCAGGTAGTTGGAATTATCAAGCCAATGAAGAACTCTTTTCGCATAGTGAAACCGGCTTTTTGCTTGAAGGGCAACATGGCACAATTGCGTGTAAAGCCTGCCATAAAGATTTAGTTTTTGAAGAAACTGCACAAACCTGTGCCGCCTGTCATACAGACGTTCACAGCATGAGCGTGGGTAATGATTGTGCGCGCTGCCACAACGCCCAAAATTGGTTGGTAGACAAAATTCCAGAGTTACATGAAGCCAATGGATTTCCACTGTTGGGTGCGCATCGTTTTACGGCTTGTACAGATTGCCATCAAAGTGAAACCAATTTGCGCTGGGATCGCATGGGGAATGATTGCATCTCTTGCCACGCCACAGATTTTGTAAATACCCAACAACCTAACCATGCTGCAGCTGGCTTTTCTACGCAATGTGCAGATTGTCATGATCCGTTTAACCCAGTATGGGGCAATGCTGATAACTTCCATCTCTTCTTCCCATTAACAAATGGCCATAATATTCAAGATTGCAACCAATGTCATGATGCAAACAATTATCAAGCGGCAAGTCCGGAGTGTATCTCGTGCCATGCAGACAATTTGGCCAATTTGCCTGCAACCGCGCCAGATCACAACGGATTAGGAACCGAATGTGCTTCCTGTCATTCAACCGTGGCTTGGTCTCCAGCTTTTTTTGATCATAGCCTTACCACACAGGCGTGTATTGCGTGTCATCAAGATAATCTATCAAATATGCCAGCATCGGCACCAGACCATAGTGGACTTGGAACGGATTGCGCGGCTTGCCATACAACCACAGCCTGGACACCAGCTTCTTTTGATCACAGCCAAACAACGCAGGCTTGCCTAACTTGCCATCAAAACGATTACAACACTATTCCGGCATCCGCGCCAGATCACGCTGCATTTGGTACAGATTGTAGCAGCTGTCATTCTACCAATGCGTGGACACCTGCAAATTTTGGGCATAGTGATCCTGGCGATTTTCCGATATATTCAGGTAAACATGGGCCTGGCGTATGGAATAGCTGCACAGACTGTCACATAGGCGGAAACTTTAATTCATTTAGCTGTATTGATTGCCATGAACATGATAATCCAAACGATTTAGCGGATGAGCATGATGATGTTCCGGGATATCAATACGCTAGCATGGCCTGTTTAAATTGTCATCCACGTGGAGAAGAATAAAAACATAAAGCACAAAATAGTACCAATGGCGTTGCTATTGGTTGCGCTTAGTTTTGGTCAAAGAACCAGAGCACAAAGTGCTGATAAAAACAACCGTTTAGAGGGGGAGGTGAGTTATGCCACCTCAGAAAATATCTATCTGCGCTTTTCAACTACTGCACCTCTAATACTTGGTGATACGGTTTATCGTGTTATTGGGAATGAATACGCGCCATGCTTGATTATTCAACAAAAATCTTCTGTATCCTCAATAGCAAAACCTATAGGAGATTGCACTTTTAATAAAGGTGATCAGGTGGTTTACTTTTATAAAACCATCACCCCTAAGAAAGAAATTGCCACCACCACTGTACCTGATGCACCTGTTGATAGCAGTGTTTCATCGCCCGCAGCGGCAATCAAAGAAAAACCACAAAAGGAAAATGTACAATCGTTATACGGTCGTGTATCTGTGGCTAATTACACCACGCTATCTGGTCAGGATGTTAACAATAGAGCTATGGCGCGGCTATCTGTTAATGTAGATCATATTGGCGGTTCTAATCTTTCGCTAAGGTCATATATGAATTACAGGCAGAATACGGTAGCAAGGGGAGAAAGTTCTTGGAATGACAGCAGATTTAATGTTTTTGAGTTGGCATTAACACAATCTTTTAGTGAAACGAGTCATTTAACTGCAGGTCGATTTATAGATCGCAAAATGGCTTCTATAGGCGCAATAGATGGTATCTCTTTCACAAAAAGTTGGAAGCATATTTACGCGGGTATCATTGCAGGATTTAGGCCAGACCCTTTAACGTACAGTGTAAATACAAACTTGTTGCAGGCTGGGGGCTATATTGGGATATATCACAATGCGCACAAAAGCGCGTACACCAATATTGGCTTTGTAAACCAAGCTAATGGGGGCGTTACAGATAGGCGATATCTGTTTTTACAGCACCAAAGTACATTGGCTAAAAAAGTGTATCTATTCTCAACTTCTGAGGTAGACCTGTACAGCATAGATACCGCAGGCATTTCAACGTCAACCCCACGCATCACCTCTCTTTATGTTTCGTTGGTATATCGCCCAACAACTAAATTATCGCTCTCTGCTTCTTATGATATACGTCAAAACATCATTCTATACCAGAGTTATGAAGATCGGTTGCAGAATTTATTGGATTACGACCCTAGAAGAACAGGAATCAGATTAGGGGCTTCCTATAATTTCTCCTCGCGATTTAGAACGGGTCTCAATGTTAGTTTTAGAAATCAGAGTGATAATGCAAATGCATATAAAGGCGTTTTGGCCTATTTAAGTTTGGGTGAATTGCTCGGTCATGGCAACCTTTATTTCGCCCTAAGTGTTAATGATAACACAACGTTCAAATATCAATCTGCTTATTTGCGTTATATGCAACCAATGGCTTCGCAAAAAGTTACGATAACACCCTATTATAGGTTTTTACGGCACCACTATAACCTTGTAGACGTGGCTGCAGCTTTGCAACATTATGCAGGGTTAGAATGCAGTTTTCGCATAACCAAATTGCTAAGTTTGGGGGCGATTTATGAGTACAACTTACAGCGAGATTGGGCGTACAATAGATTTAATATTAATCTCATTCAGCGTTTTTAATTACATGAATACACTTAAAAAATGGTTGCTATTACCTTTAGTTGTAGCCTTTGTAGGCTGCGCTAATGCACCAGAAGAAATAATGCCAGTAGCCACAGAAGCGGCACCAAAAAACACCTTATTTAATCAGAATCAAAGTCAACCGCAAAAAGTAGAGGTAGAAAACGGTTTGCACACCATACGTGTGTTAGAAGTTTTGCAAGCAGAAAGATATACCTACCTACGCGTTACTCATGGTGAAAAAGAAATATGGGTAGCAACTATAAAGGGACCGTATCAGCCAGGTGAGCTGTACCAAATGAAAACAGGACTTCTTAAAACTAATTTTAAGAGTGTTGAGCACAACCGCACATTTGCTGAGATTTACCTTGTTTCAGAAATATATCCCGTTACCAAATCAGTAGAAAAACAAAGTGGTACCGATGAAATTGACGAGCTACAACCAGTGGCAGAAGTGCCTGAAGGTGTAATAGCAATCTCAGAATTAATTAAGGATGCTGAGCGTTTTGCAGGTAAAACTGTACGCGTTTTTGGTAAGGTTGTTAAGGTAAACCCTAACATTATGGAAAGAAACTGGATTCATCTGGATGACGGTAGTGCGTCAGACTATGATTTTGTACTTACCACACAAAGTCAAGTGCCCGTTGGCCATGAGGTGGCTTTTGAGGGTACCGTTGCCGTAAACCGCGACTTTGGAGCTGGATACACGTATGAGATAATTATTGAGAATGCCAAGTTGGTAAAATAGATGAGTATACTTAAATTGGGTAAGCGCTTTGTTGAGCGTTCTTTTTCTACTTCTGCAGCAGGTTTTTACATAATTCTCTTTGCCTTAGCCATCGGGGTGGCCACATTCATTGAAAATGATTTTGGTACCAGTGCAGCACAAAAGCTAGTTTACAAGGCACGATGGTTTGAGCTTTTATTGGTGCTTTTTTCAATCACGCTGATTGTAAATATTTTCAAGTTTCGCATGGTTAAACAAAAAAAATGGGCTTTGCTCATTTTTCATGCGGCTATGGTGATTATTATTATTGGCGCTGGTATTACGCGTTTTTTTGGGTACGAAGGCACCATGCATATCCGCGAAGGGGGCAGTGCAAACACCATCTACTCTAGCGATGCGTATTTCAATTTTACAGCAACATCTGGTGGGCAGCAATATGCTTTTCATGAACCCATCCTAATCGCTTCTTTGGGGAAAAATCACTTTGAAAAAGAATATAAGATTAACGGACATGTGGTAGGGGTTACGCTAGACCAGGTAGTGCCCAATCCTGTTAATGTTTTGGTTGAAAGCAATACCGGGAAACCAACGATAAAAATTGTATTTGGTGGCGCTTCTGGCCGTTCAGAGTACTTTCTGCAAGAAGGTGAGCAAAATAGATTTGGCGGTGTACGCTTTAATTTTAGCGAAACGTTAATCCCGAATGCGATAAACATTTACCGCGAAAATGATGAGCTACGCATTTTTGCTGATGTTCCGATGGAGCAAACCATTATGCGAGATCGTAGTCAGGCTTCATTAGAAGCAGGAATAGCTTATCCGCTGCAACTGCGTGCCCTGTACAGCTGTGCCTATGGTCAGTTTGTATTTGGCGATTACGTAGCGCAAGCTTCTTTATCACAACAGTCTGAAGGACAAAAAATTGACCGAAACAGTACTGTTGCTCTAAAATTGAATGTTACTATTGATGGCCAGCGTTCAGAAAAATGGCTCTATGGTACAGCGGGCTATACTGGCGACCCTGTCTTTTTTGGGGCAGACGATTTGCAACTTTCTGTAGCATACGGGGCACGAATTATTCAAATCCCCTTTAGTTTACAATTACATGATTTTATCATGGACAGATATCCCGGAACAAACAGCCCTGCGTCTTATGCAAGCGAGGTAACCTTAAACGACCCGCGCGATGGTCATACATTAGATTATCGCATTTACATGAATCACATCCTTAATTATGATGGTTATCGGTTTTTTCAATCTTCTTATGATCAAGATGAAAAAGGCACCTATTTAAGTGTAAACCATGATTATTGGGGTTCTTTGGTTACCTATATTGGGTATGCCCTGCTTACCTTGGGTATGATTATGATTTTCTTTTCTAAAAAGACGCGTTTTCATCAACTCGCTACGAGTATTAAAAAATTGCGAGAACAGCGTTTATCGGCTATTGCCTTTGGCATTTTATTTACCCTGATTGCACCACAGCATGCTTTTGCACAGCATGAACACGGTGACGTAGTTTCTGCCGCCCACGCGGAAAAGTTTAGCCACATTATAGTGCAAGATTTTAGAGGGCGAATGAAGCCCGTGCATACGTTAACCCGGGAACTGCTGCGAAAAGTAAACGGTAGTGAAACAATAGAAGGGCATACTGCCGATCAGGTTGTTTTGAGTATGTATGTAGAGCCAGCAGCCTGGTATGGCAAACCAATCATAAAAATTGGCAAGAGTGAGGATGTTGGTCGTTTGCTTGGCATTTCTGGTAAAAGAGCCAGCTACCGCGATTTTTTTAACGAAGATGGTAGCTATAAACTTAATGAGGAATTAGTTCGTGCTAATAACATGGCCCCAGAAGACCGTGGCGTTTTTGAAAATCAGCTGATTAAGCTAGATGAGCGGGTGAATATTGTTGACATGATTTTTTCTGGTAGTTTGTTGCGTATCATTCCTCAAGTAAATGACCCTAATAATACGTGGGTGGCAGACCATCGGGGCCGGCATAATCACCAGCCAAACGAAACTGCAGAGGCATTCTTTGGCGCCTATCAAGCCGCATTACATGATGGGTTAGCGCATAACAGTTATAGTGATGCAGATAAATTAATTGATGATTTAGCGGCCTATCAGAAGCAAGTTGGGGGAGAGATTACGCCAGCCGAGGAAAAAGTAAAGGCCGAAATATTTTTGAATAATGCCAAGATTTTTAACCGATTAGCGGTGTACTATCCTTTACTTGGTATACTTTATCTCATCTTTTTGTTTGTGAGTGTATTTCGCCCTGCAATACGTTTAAAGCGTATTTATATCATTCTCACAACACTGGTTATCTTAGGTTTTGTTTTTCAAACATTAGGTTTGGGTTTGCGCTGGTATGTCTCTGGAAGAGCACCTTGGAGCAACGGTTATGAATCTATGATTTACATTGCCTGGACAGCAGCACTGGCAGGTTTACTTTTTGCCCGCAAGTCGCTGGGTGGTATGGCCGCAACAATGGTCTTATCTGGCACCGTATTACTCATTGCTATGCTTAGCTATCTCGACCCAGAAATCACGCCACTGGTGCCTGTATTGCGCTCTTATTGGCTTACAATACATGTAAGTTTAGAAGCAGGTAGCTATGGCTTTTTAATGCTAGGTGCCATTATAGGGTTTATTAACCTCTTGCTGCTCATGTTTATCAATGTGGTGAACAAGGCCCGCGTAATGGCAATTGTTAAAGAAATGAGCTATATGAGTGAGATGACAATTATTGGCGGAATAGTTATGTTAAGTGTAGGTACTTATCTAGGAGGTGTTTGGGCAAATGAAAGTTGGGGTAGGTATTGGGGCTGGGATGCTAAAGAAACATGGGCTTTGGTATCAATCTTGGTTTATGCCTTCATTCTCCATATGCGCTTAATTCCAGGGCTAGGGGGCATCTATCAATTTAATGTGGCTACCTTATTTGGTTTGTCTTCTATTATTATGACCTATTTCGGGGTTAATTATTATTTATCAGGCTTGCATTCTTATGCCGCTGGAGATCCAGTTCCAATCCCTTCATGGGTGTATATAAGTGTCGTTTCGCTAATTATTATAAGTCTCCTTGCCTATGTACGTTACCGGCGCGTAGTGCGTACGGCTTAAGGTTAACAGGTTTTGTAATATCCACCGCGTAGCGCATCAGGCGTGCTGATAGCGGAATGTTTTTGTGTCTTTTTTAACACAATTATGGCCCTTTATTAACGCATAAAAAAGTTCAGCCTTTATAGCTTTGAAGTACCTAAAAAGTTCCTTTAAAGATGTATAAAGCGGAAATTAAACGCAATCAAGAACAGCCAAGACTGTTTAAAAACAAATGGCTTGAACGGCTAACGTATACATCTCCATCTACCATTATTGTGATGTATGCGCTGCTTACCATACTGTTTATATGGTACTATAAAACAAAAATTAATGCTGAGGCAACTTTGGGGCATGTACTGTTGTGGTATGCCATAGGCTTAATAAGTTGGACGCTTGGGGAATATCTACTTCACCGCTTTTTGTACCACAGTATAAGAGATGCGTCTTATGATCATGGGCATCATTATCTTTTTCACGGTATTCATCATGAATATCCAAATGATACCAAACGAATCATACTTCCCCCATTGCCAAGCATAGGTATTGCTGCCGTATTATTTGGCTTTTTTTATGTTTTGTTTTGGGCGATTTCTGGTAATGGCTCTTTAGCTTTTGTTTTTGCGCCAGGATTTGTAAATGGGTACGTGGCCTATATGCTCGTGCATTATATGGTACATAAAGTGCCAAGTCCAAAAACGTACAATTTTTGGTGGCGCCACCACAATATTCATCACTTTCAACAGCATGACCGCGCTTTTGGGGTAACCACACCACTATGGGATTTGATTTTTAGAACGATGCCAGAAAAGGGTAGAAAAACCATTGTAGAGCGCTAATGATTTTTAATCGCTATTTAACAATTAAAGCGCATAGTTACCGCTGAGGTATTGTTTAGCCGTGTGGAGTTTAAAAACCTTCCGGGAGATAAGCCCTTAGCAAACGCCTAATGTCTCGTACGTGAATGAGCTCTTGAGATTCGCCCACTTGTACATTTCCGCCAAAAAACAAAAGAGGCACATGCGTGTCATAAATGTATGAGGTGCCATGTGTGGTGCCATAATTTTCAGAGCGCTCCATATAACCAAAAGGCAGCATATAAAACAAATCACCGGCTAGCGCGGAGATAAAACTGCGTTTAAAATAATCACAGTCTGGGGCAGAACAATTCTCAACCTCCTGTCGCGTAAACACCTTGACGAAATTTAGCGCACTGTTTGCATAGATCATAGACTTAATTTCCTCTTGAATAGCGGTTCTGTCAAGTTTCAATTCTGCAAGTGCAGCGGTATCTAACCAAAGCTGCTGGGCACCAATGTTTTTAATTAAAGGCAATCCAAACTTCTCCTGTGTAAGGGTATTTAATTGCGCTTTTAGTTGCGCTGTAGAAACGTAATGAAACCTTTGGTCTGATGGTGTATTTGCTGCACCGTGATCTGAAGTCAAAAACATAACATAGTTTTCACGACCTACACGCGCATCTAATTCTTTTATTAGATGTGCCAAATCGCGATCAAGCCTAATGTACGCATCTTGAACTTCAACGCTTTGCGGGCCAAAAGCATGGCCGATGTAATCTGTAGATGAATAACTGATTGCCAAAAGGTCGGTATGGCTATCTACACCTAGATTTTCTTCGCCAAGCGCCAAAAGAGCAAATTCTGTAAGCATTGTATTTGCAAAGGGTGTTTGCTTAATAACATCTACAGACTTCTCTTTGATAGCCTGTTTTATATCATACGGTAGGGCGTTTGTTCCTGAAAAAGATCGGCTCTCAAAATCGGCATCGTCTGGTAAACTCTCTGTGTAAGCCTCAGGAGCTAAAAAGTAGTCCCATGTATCCAAGTCTGTGTATTTCAAATGCCAGTAGTCATTAAATGCCTTTACCCATTCTGGCAGTTCCTGCAAGTAATAAGAACTACTCACCATACGCGCTTGGTGGTCTAACCAGTAAGCGGCATCGGCTTGTTTTCCGCCAGGCAAAATGGCTCCCCGATCTTTTATTGATACGCCTATCACCTTGCTTTGGGTGTTACGCATTTTAATTGAATCACCCCATGTAAAGGCGCGTAAATTCTTTGGAGAGCGTTTTGAATTATGATCTCCCGTACCAATAGGTTCTACGGTTTCATCAGCCGCACAGTAAAGGGTAGTGCCAAGCTGTGGTATATAAATGTCATTGCTGCTTATGCCATGTATACTGGGTGTTGTACCTGTATAAATGGTGGCATGCCCAGGCCCAGTATACGTAGGGATATATGAGTATGTACAACTATCATATTGCATGCCCTCACGCATTAACAGGTTAAAACCGTCAGGGCCAAAATCTGCTTTAAACCGATTGAGCATTTCATACCGCATTTGATCTATAACAATGCCTACAATCAATTTGGGTTGCTTTTGGGCAACCAGCAAAAAAGGTAGAATACAGATGGTTAAGCTTAGTTTTCTCATGATAGGTTCTCTAATTTGTTTTGAAGAATTTGAAGCTCTTCACCCATGCTTTCCCAGTTACGCATGAGGGTTTCCAAGTGCTTTTTGTCTTTTTCATAAGAATCAAAGTAGGTAGGATCTGCACTTAATTCTTTAAATGTGTTGGGGTTCATCATGGCTTCATCTAATGCCTTGATGCTACTTTCCAATTTCTCAATTTCAACTTCTGTCTTTTGAAGCTGATTTTGAACCTTTCTAACTTCTTTTTCTAATTCTTTGCGCGCTTTGTAGTTGTTTTTTGTGGAGGTGTCTTCTTTGGCTGCATTTTTTTCAATTGAGCGCTTTTCTAACATGCGCATGTTTTCAAGTTTGCGCTGTTCAAGAAAAAATTCAATGCCACCAAGATATGGCTTCACTTTACCATCTCTAAACTCATAAACTTTATCTACCAGGCCTTGTAAAAACTCCCGATCATGGCTTACTACCAGTAGGGTGCCATCAAATTGCGTAAGCGCTTGTTTTAACACGTCTTTGGCACGCATATCCAGGTGATTGGTAGGTTCATCCATCACTAAAAAGTTTATGGGTTCTAGCATGAGTTTACACATGGCTAAACGGCCTCGTTCACCACCTGATAGAACTTTAACTTTTTTCTCAACGTCATCTCCGCTAAACATAAAAGAACCCAACAAATCGCGGGCACGTTTACGTGTGTCTTCATCCGCAACATCTTCAATGGTTGCTAGAACAGTTTTGTCGCCATCTAGGCTGTCAGCTTGATCTTGAGCATAATAGCCAATTTTTACATTATGGCCGAGTTCTAACGTGCCTTCATGGGCTAATCCTGCACTGATAATTTTTATAAGTGTTGATTTTCCTTGTCCGTTTTGGCCAACAAAGGCCACGCGATTACCGCGTTCTATTTCAAGATCTACATGCTTAAAGATGTTATTAGAACCATAACTTTTACCGAGGTCATTGCCATGTACAACAACTTTACCAGATCTGGGTGCAGGCGGAAATCTAAACTGCATAGAACGTGTATCATCAGTGTCTACTTCTATACGGTCTATTTTATCAAGCTTTTTAATCAGAGATTGTGCAAATGCAGCTTTTGATGCTTTGTAGCGAAACCGCTCAATTAATTGCTCTGTCTGCTTGATTTCTTTTTCTTGATTTTTTTGCGCCTGTAATTGTTTTTCTTTGATTTCTGAGCGCTGTGCAACATACTTGCTGTAGCTCATATTGAAATCATAGATTTTGCCCAAGCTTATTTCAATGGTGCGGTTTGTAACATTATCCAGAAAGGTACGGTCGTGGCTAACTAAGATGACTGTTTGGTTGCTTTGCGCAAGATATTCTTCAAGCCAAATAATACTTTCGATATCTAGGTGATTGGTGGGTTCATCTAAAAGTAGCAGCTCTGGATAGGTTAGTAGCAAGCGTGCCAATTCAGCACGCATCTGCCAACCGCCACTAAATGTGCTTAGTAGTTTGTTAAAATCTGAAGATTTAAACCCAAGCCCTTTAAGCACGCGTTCAATATCTGCTTGGTAGGTGTACCCATGCAATAAAGAAAATCTGTCTGTAAGATGATGAAGTTCATCTAAAAGGTCACTATACGCTTGAGATTCATAATCTGTACGCGTGGTAATTTCGGTATTGATATCTGCTAAGCGCTGTTCAATACGCTTAATCTCATCAAAGGCCTTTTCTGCAAGCTGTAATACCGTAAGGCCGGGTTGCTTTATTAATTCTTGCTGTAAATATGCTAATCTAAAAGTGGCTGGTGTTGCAATTTGCCCGCTATCGGGGGAATATGCGCCTGCTATTAATCGAAGTAAAGTGCTCTTGCCAGCACCATTACGTCCAACCAGTCCGATCCGATCTCCCTGGTTTACTTGAAAAGATATATCACTGAATAAATCGCGCCCGCCGAAGCTTAGGCTCACTTTGTTGAGACTTAAAATCATGTGACAAAAGTAACCGATAACCTGTTTTATCAAGGTATCTTCGTCCGCTGTAATTTGTAATTATGTTTGGTAAAGGATCTAAGGTTTATGGCATTTTTAAAATGAAATGTCCGCGTTGCCATGAGGGCGATTTCTTCAAAACGCGTAATCCATATAATTTCAAATCAATGGCAGATATGCACGCAAGATGCCCTGTATGCGACCAGTCTTATGAACCAGAACCCAATTTTTACTATGGGTCTATGTATGTGAGTTATGGTTACACAGTGGCAATATTTATTGCGGTATACGTGATAGTAAACAATTTTTTAGGATTAGGTATGTGGCCTCTGCTTGGAATTTTGGCTTTGGTATTACTTGTGTTAGGACCAGTGCTGTTTAGATTAAGTAGGATAACATGGTTGAGCTTATTTGTTAAATACAATCCTACCAAAGCAAAAAAGTAGCTTTACCTAAATCTTGTAATATTAATTTCGGGTGGTAGAGGCACTTGCTCTTCTAAGTAATTAATGAAAACATTGGCAAGCCAAGGTGCCATCAAGACCCCTCTTGAGCCTAAGCCATTAAAAATATGGACATTCTTTTGATCAAGCGTGCCCAAAAGCGGTTTACGGTCTTTGACCGTAGGCCTGATTCCAGCTTCATGGTTTACAACTGTGAAAGGAACACGAATAATTTTCTCAGCTTTTTTTATAAGTTCATTTTTGGCGGATATGCTAGGCCTAGTGGTTATGTCATCCCAATCATAGGTTGCACCAACTTTGTAGTGGTGGTTGCCAAGAGGTAGTATAAAAATGCTGCTATTAATTATTTCGTTAATAATTAGTTCTGGGGCATATATCGTAAGTACTTCGCCTTTGGTAAGTGCAAAGGGTAGGTGTTTGCTGGAGGTTTTTTCAAGCGCAGCGCGCATACCCTCGCAGAGTATAATACCTTTCGCGGCTAAATCTTCATATACGACTCCGTGCTTTAGGTTTTTCACATCTTTAATATTAAAGTGTGCACTGCGGAGCAATCCTTGGCTTTCAAAATACTGTCGTGAGGCCGTTAACCAGGTGCTGGTATCAATACGACCGCTTTTTAGCACACGTCCGTAGCCAAAGGGTGCTTGTATATTTTTAGAGAGGTCTCTTTCAATGTTTTCGTCTAGCAGATGTGAAAACTCTGGGTCATCACATTTGATCAACCATTCATCTACTTCTTTTGGTGAAGCAAAAACGCGGTACACCTGCTGTTCTTGTACAATAGGGGTTGTAAAGCGTTTTTCTGCATTTCGATAAAATGAAGGAAGATATTCGAGCATGGCCTCTGCCTGCCATACCTTTTTCATGCGTTTTAATACAATAGGATTCCAAATCCCACTAGCAATATGAGATGCTTGGCTTTGTTGAGGTTCGTCAATAATCATGACCGATAGCCCGCGTTCTATTAAGCTCTGTGCGAGAACAGCACCGGCTATGCCGTGTCCAATGAGGATATAATCTACTTCCATTATAAACTAAAACTCCCGCCAAAAGGCAGGAGTTTTTAAAGAAAAAGTTATGCTATTAAAATTCCCATAAGTCATGTTCCATATTTCGCAATTTCTCACGAATGTAACGCGCTTCTAGGAGCTGGTCCATAGAGGAATTTCGCTTATAGTCTTTGATGGCTCTATCGTATACGTTATCTTCCTTGTAAATAACAGAGGTGAATTTACGTAGGTGAAAGAGTTGGTCAAACGTTAAACGCGCATTGTTATTGCTAAAGTTGTATACAATGTGCGTAGACAAAGCATATCTGGCATCTGGAAACCAAACCCAGAATAAATTGTAAACATCGCCATTTTTATCGCGTACAAACGGTGAGATGCCGATAATTCTATTCTTCATCTCGCCGCGTTGTTTATCAAAATACCAATCGCTTTTTATATCCCAAGCAACTACATCTTTAGGGCGGATACGATTTGTATCTAACGCAAGAATGAGTGTAGGATCATCGGGATCTGTGATGGTATCAACAGTAGCGATACGTCTTTGAATCTCTTCAATAGTGAGCGGACGTGTAAAGCGATCGTCATCAAAAACCTCTGCAATGGTGTTTTCATTGATTATGCCATCAACAATCACGTTGAATAAGCTTTTGCGATCTGGTAATTCTATTTCAGGATAGTATAACGCAAGATTCATTTTTTCCTTCGTGTAGATACGCTCCCAATGACGTGTACTCCACATCATATCAGCTTCACGCAGAAAAGGATAGGGTACTACCCGGTTGTGGTGAAAATGTTTGGGCGTGTCTGGAATAATACCATCATCAGTTGGGTCTAGTACTTGGCCCTGCATAGCTATACAACCGCCAATAAGAAGCCCCACTGTTACAATACTTTTCTTAACGAAATTCATATCCATACTTAATTTAGTTCACGTCTATTGGAATAGCTGCAATATTTGAAATTCTGTCTCCTTTAGGAGTTTTGGCAACAATGTTACGTATGGTGATTGATGCACCAGGTTTTAAACCTTCAATACGCGACTTATTGGTTCCATCCAAAGTATTGCCGGTAATTTTTGCTGGAGGATATCCTTCAACTTTTACCTCAAAAGAAACAACCGTTAATGGTAATTCGTATGGGAAATCTTGGTAAGCGGCTTCTACGGTTAGGTTTTTCACTAAACTTTTAGAGAATTCGCCACCAGGACGCTTGTATACTAAACCAAGAGCCGGAGGAAGACCTTTTATACGGAAGTCTTTAGACTGCGTTTGCTTTACGTTACCCTCATCATCCAATACTGAAACAGTAATTTTCATATCAGTACCTGATACTTTGGTTACATCAGCTAACCAACCGTTACCGTCTTGACGAATACCAGGCCCACTAACGCGAAGGTTTTTAGGGTTTACACCTGGAACAGAAATTTCTAGAGGGTTATCTACAAAGCGGTATAGTACATTAAGTTTTGAAGGTGAAATAACCACAGAAGGTGGCGCTACAGTGTAGCTGGCTTCAAACGAATCTTCAAAATAGTTAGATCCTTGCTGAAGCTTAATTACACCGCCCCATTTAATTTCACCAGTTGCAGAGGTTTTAATCTTATACTTACCCTTGCCTTCAATTATTTGATCACCAGGAAGCTCAACGCCATTTACGGTAATAGTTGGCTTTTGGGTGGTGTCAAATGCCGCTAAAAACACATCAGCTTCGTAAAAGTCACCCTGTGTAATATAATTAGACTTAGGCATAACAATAGCTTTGATACCCGTAAAACGCACATCGCTAATACCGATGTTTTCCTGTAGGTAGTCTATCGTTTGTGCCTCGGCATTACGTACATCAGCTTGCATGTTCGTTAAAAAGGTTGTCACCGCGATCAATGGATAATGCTCAAAGCGATTTTTTACCCAAGGTTCTGCAACACCTTCTTTGTTTTTGACATCGCTTGTGTTAAACACATTGTTAAGCGCATCTTGCAACTGCTGGTTATTATCTGCATAGTTCATAAGAAAATCACGGTAGTCATTGAGCTTGTTTTTAAGCTCTTCTCCGTGCTTTTCAACGATCATGTAGTTGGCAACCTTTTCTTTATTATCCATGCGCTTTGGCTTACCTGTTGCAGGATCCGTTCCTCCAGATAAATCTATAAGCGTGGTTTTAAGGGTTTCTAAATAAGTGTATAGATCGTTTGCTTTTTCTTGAACACTGAATGCTTTATCACGCCACGGTCCTGCTTTAGCCTCATTTTCTGCCGCTGCGGCAGAAAATGCAGCATATACAGATGCATTTTGTTTTTCAACAGTTGCAATAGTTGTGTTTTGATTTTGCATTACATCAAAGAATGCATCCATTACTTCTCTGGATACATTTAGTGCCAAAAGCGCGGTTAACACGAGGTACATCATGTTAATCATCTTTTGACGTGGTGTTAGTTTACCGCCTGCCATCGTATTCCTGTGTTTACTGGTTTTTTATGGTTTATCTAGTTTTTTGGAATGAATTTCTTATTTACTGAAATTCATTGCAGAAAGCATGTTGCCATAAACAGTATTCAGGTTGCCTATGTTAGACGTTAAGCGTGAAATTTCAGAAGCTAATTTTTCTGAATCTTCTGCTGTAGCGCCAAGCTTTTCCATAATAGAATTCTGCATATTAACCTGAGCGCTAGTATTTTCTAGCTGTACAGCGTAAAGCGCATTAAGAGATTCCATGTTTTTTGCCGCGCTGCCTAGTTGGCTGCTGTATTCTTGAGTTGCTGCAGCGGCATCAACAGTTTCGTTTAAGGCGCCAGCGGTATCACTCAATTTACGCATACCTTCACCCAAACTTCTTACTAGTTCAGAATCAATTTTTGCCTCAGAAAGCATATTGTCTAGTTCTTGAGTAGCTGAAATTTGATTTCCTCTATGACTACGCTCAAAATCTGGATCATCCATACCAGCCAATTCTGGATATACCAATGTCCAATCAACTTCTTCATGTGGGTTTTCCCATGCAGAGAAGAAGAAAATTACTGATTCTGTGGTAAGACCTACAATAAGCATGATGTCTGCACCATCCCAGTGTAAGATTTTAAACATGGCACCAAGGATAACCACTGAAGCACCTAAACCATACAAACGCGCCATGAAGGTTTTAAAGCGCTTACCATTTACGTCAATTAAAGCCATTTTATTTCAAGATTTGGGTTAACGTTAAAAATTTCAAATTCAATTATTAAAAGTCTCTTGCGTCTCTTCCTAAGAAGCTCTGAACGCAACGGAAGCCGATATAGCACTTTGCAGTGTCTTGATATTCATAATCACGTACACCAACCTGCATGAAGTAAGCTATGTCTTTCCAAGAACCGCCACGGATAACTTTACGCTTTAGCGTTTCATCTTCGTCTTCGTAGGCATTGTATTGGTAGTCTGGGCTAATGTCGCTAACGTAGTAGTACGATGCAGCATCGTAAGCGGTGCTCGTCCATTCAGAAACGTTTCCAGACATACAGTATAGATTGTACCCGTTAGGTGAGTAAGCCGTAGTTTTTACTGGATAGAAACCACCATCAGCGATCAGGTTACCTCTGCTTGGTTTAAAATTGGCTAAGTAGCAACCAGCGCTATTAGTGGCGTATGGCCCACCCCAAGGGTATGTAGTTAATTCATATCCACCGCGTGCAGCATATTCCCATTCTGCTTCTGTTGGCAGACGAAAATCTTGTTCTTGCATCATCGCTTCGCTGCGTAGATAGTCTCTACGATACTTAGAACGCCAGTTACAGAATGCCATAGCTTGTTTCCAACTTACACCTACCACAGGATAGTCATCAAAAGCTGGATGCCAAAAATATTTGTCGTGATACGGCTCGTTGAATGAATAGGTAAAGTCGTGTATCCAACTCAATGTATCGGGGTAGATATTGATAATTTCTTTTTCGAAAAATGAAGAACGATCAGAAATGTCTTTGGTGTCTTTGATGTAGTCGCGGTATGAAAAATATTGACCATCTCCATCTTCATCATTGTAGTCATAAATAACACGGTTATTTTTGCGAGAAGCCTTTTGCTTATTCATCCAGAAATAGATGTAGTTCAATTGGCGAGCATCAATCATACGTCCACCTAAGAACTGCTCTTCTGGACGGATGTACATACTTTCAATAACTTCTGTGTATTCTGCTGAAGGATAGCGCTCAGTATCCCACTCGATGTAGGGGCTCCAATCTAGGTGGCGCTGCATACTATCGGGATAGTTTAACGCTTTATATTCTTGGAAGAAGTTAGGCTCGTCCATATTGGCATAATCAATATAGTCGTAGTCTTCAATTAGGCCTTCTGCCAAACGGAAACGTAAAATTGAATCACGAACCCACTGCACAAATTGACGGTACTCGTTATTTGTGATTTCAGTTTGGTCCATATAAAAAGACGGTATTGATACGGTCTTTGCTGGAGCAGTCATGGTGTAGGGCACATCCTGTTCATAATTCCCCATATTGAATTGTCCTTGAGGTATATACACCATGCCATAAGGCTCTGATGGATACCATTCTGGGCGGTCTTGTACACCTACCAATTCACCATGGTCTGAACTGCTACAGGCCACTATGGCCGCGACTCCAAAGATGGATAACAGTTTTTTCTTCATAGTTCCCGTGTGTTTCTTATTCAGTTTCAAATAGTTCGTCAAAATTCGGCCGGCTATATTACAAAAATAATGGGTTACGATAATAACCCTTTTCACGTGGCGGAATTTCAATTGTAAAACAATAGTTTAACATTATTTCGTGGCTTCCACTGCTTGCATTGCGCAACGCAGAAGTTGTCAAATCATAGGCGTAGGTTAGTCTCAGCTCTGGAAATATATAATATCCCGCCATTATTGAGACTGCATCTTGCAACCTGTAGCTAACGCCACCCCATATCCTTTTATTATATAGAGCGCTCACATTGATATCTGCCTGTACACCAGAAAGTAAATCTGTTTTTGCTAAAACGGCAGGCATTAACGTGATTCCAGTATTAGGAATTTCCCAGTTGTAACCAGCCATAATAAAATAGTGGCGGGCACTTTTTAAACGTGTAACACCATCTTTGGATTGCGGATTAGAGCCAAGTTCATACTCAGCGCCTAAAAGCCGTGTAGAAGAAATACCTGCCCAAAGTTTAGGTGATTGAAAATAAGCACCAAAACTCAAGTCTGGGCTCAGGGTAGTTTCGCCTGCAAAAGGTATAGCATTGTCACCTAATGTACCGTCTGGCGTAATCCATTTATCGCTGGTTACTTGCTTATTTCTAAAATCTAATTCTAAGCCAAGACCAAGGGTACCAACACCCAAATCAAGTTGATATGCATACCCTATACCAGCAGTGATGTCTTGAAAAAATCCAATTTGGTCATTAGTGATATTAAGGATGAGCGCACCGCGTAAAATTTCTATCGGCACTTCGGCATTTACATTTTGTGTTTGTGGGGCATTTTCAAACCCAGCCCACTGTGTGCGATGAACTCCATTTATACAGATTGAACCTGAACTTCCGGCTACGCCAGGGTTGTAAAACAACTTATTGTTCATGAATTGTGTGAACTGTACATCTTGCTGGCTATACACAGTGAAATACGAAAATATGGCCAGCGTTGCGCCTAGGAGTTTTTTCATATGAATGCAGTCTTCTTTTTTGAGCCGACTAGTGCGGCTAAAGATAGAAAAATCATTAGTATTTCAATTTTCATGGCGCAACTTCGGGAAATTTTTCAACACTTTTATGTGTAACACTTTGATAAAAAACTAGATGCCCTTTTGATAAGCTTTCCACCATCGCAGTGGAATCTCACCTTTTATCGCATTTTGATAGTCTTTGTATGTACATGGTACCATCGTGTGGCGCTCACTTAGTTGCGTTTTTACCGGTACTTCAACCCACCAACGCTCACTTTTTGGACTTTTATAAAAAGTGAGTTCATGATCTCCATCTGCTATGAGTACTGTAAATTTTAAATATTCTTTTTTTGATGAAAAGGGATAATCTTGTTTGCGGTTGCTGTAGCCTTCTAAAAAATACCAAATCATATGCGCAGCCAGATGGGCCGTTTGTCCTGCCCGATCTTTCCCCACATTGTATTCAAAAATTCCAAAACATGTAACCTTATCGCTTAAACCTGCATAGCGTGCAATGGCGCAAGCTTCTTCGCCCGTAAAACCGTGGGGCGAGGGGTAACCTGTTGCCGGTGCATCAGTTTGTCTAATTGCAGCCAAATCAAAACTCACCAGGTCTGCATTGCGTAAGGCGGGTTCACATTCAAATATTTGATTGCGCAACTCGCCTAAGCGTACCACTTCAAAGTACATGCGCTCCATCAGGTTAAGCTCTTCTTGGTTTACAAAGTACGTTTGGTAGCCGAGATTGCTGTAATTATAAAGGTTGTATGGCTTATTGAGAATGATGTGGCTCAGGTAACTCTGTGCATTCAAATTGGCTCCTTGTTCGCCAAGATCAAAGCGGGAGTCTACCGCAATTAGGTTAACAGTTTGCTCTAAGGCGTCATATGCACGATATAGGGCATAGGTTAAATCTTGACTGCCACCAATAACTATAGGAATCACATTCATGCGAAGTAACTCGCTTATCACTTCCTTAAGAGCAAATAAGGTGTCTTCTAATCGCTCTCCCTTGTAAATATTTCCCAAATCACCAATGGGCATGTCCCAATGGGCACGATATAAAGGATAGAGATAGTTTCTTATGCTATTGGCGCCATCATCACAGCCGATATTTGCTAAAGCACCGCGGTCTTCTAGTACACCAACTATGGCAATCCTGATTTTTCGTAAATCGGGGATGCCCTCCAGTTCACGATGGATGTGCAGATTGTTAAATATTTGCTGCGGATGACTCTCTTGAAAATTAGCGAGAACACTTTCTGGAACTGGAGCCAAATAATCTGCAAGCATAATTTTTACCGTTTAGATTTTGCCGTTTTCTTCGTTTTTGATTTAGGAGCATTTTCTGCAATTACCTTCTTTACATCTTCCAAAGATAAACTGGCAGCATCAACATCTTTGGTGAGCTCTATTTTAATTCGCCCTTTGATAATTTGACTTCTTCCCCAACGCGCTTTTTCAACACGAATGCCTTCGCTTGCCCAGTTGTGGATGATTTTCTCTTTGTCTTTGCGTAACTTTTCCTCTATTAACTCAGAAATATCTGCCGTGCTAAGCGCATTAAAATTATACTTCTTAGGAACATTTATAAACGTGTTGTCCCATTTAATAAATGGTCCAAATCTACCAACGCCTTTCTGCACTGGCTTTTCTTTATAGGTGGCGATTGGCGCATCTGCGGCCATTTTTTGTTTAATAAGCTCAACAGCGTGTTCTAAGGTTACTTGCATGGGGTCTTCATCTCGACCTAGTGATACAAATAGTTTGCCTTTACCCACGTATGGGCCGTAGCGACCGGTATTTACGATGATTGGTTCGCCATCTAGTTCTCCCAAAGTTTTGGGTAGTTTAAATAGCTCAAGTGCCTGTTCTAGCGCAATGGTATCAATGCTTGATCCTTGTGGGATACCAGCAAATTTTGGTGGATTTTTTTCATCGCCACTAACACCAATTTGCACCATAGGGCCGTAACGCCCCATTCTTGCAATAACAGGCTTGCCGCTTTCTGGATCTACACCCAGTTCGCGTTCTCCAGTAAATCTCCCGGTTTCTTGTATCGCCTCATCTACTTGAGGCTTAAAATCTTTGTAAAAGGTATCAATAACCTTATTCCATACTGCCTGACCTTCAGCGATCTTATCAAACTCTTCTTCTACCTCTGCGGTAAAGTTGTAGTCTAATATGTGTTTAAAATGTTCAACCAAGTAATCATTTACCAACAAACCTAAATCTGTAGGCACGAGCTTGTTTTTATCAGCACCTGTAACCTCAGAATGCTTAACGGTGCGTATGTCGTTATCGGCTAAAACCAACTCAACATACGTGCGTTTTTTACCGGGTAAAGCAGGCTTGCTTACATACTCACGGTCTTGTATGGTAGAAATTGTTGGGGCATAGGTACTTGGTCGGCCAATGCCTAGTTCTTCCAATTTTTTAACCAGACTGGCCTCTGTAAAGCGTGCTGGTGGACGTGAGTAGCGCTCTGTGGCTGAAATTTTTGTAGCTGTAACATTTTCATCTACAAACAATGGTGGCAGCGCATTTGCTTCATCTGCGGTTTCATCATCAGTGCCTTCTAGATAGGCTTTAATAAAACCATCAAAAACAATAACCTCGCCTTTGGCAACCATTTTTTTACTGCTCTTGCTAATGCTGATTTCTGCAGTGGTATGCTCAATTTTAGCATCGGCCATTTGACTGGCTATGGCACGCTTCCAAATAAGTTGATAGAGCCTTGTTTCATCTCGTGTGCCTGTACCACTGGGATTGCTAAAATCTGTAGGCCTGATAGCCTCGTGAGCTTCTTGTGCGCCTTTACTTTTAGTATGATATTGTCTAAACTGGTGATAAGCCTCTCCGTAATTCGCTAAAATTTGGCCTTTGGCTGCACCAAGTGCTTCTTTGCTCAGATTAACACTGTCGGTACGCATGTAAGTAATCTGCCCGCTTTCATACAAGCGTTGAGCTAAACTCATCGTTTTCTTAACACCAAAGCCCAGTTTGCGTGACGCCTCCTGCTGTAAGGTAGAGGTTGTAAAGGGTGCTGCTGGTGTGCGCTTTCCTGGTCTTTTATCAACGCTAGAAACCTGATAGGTACTGCCTTTGCATTCCGTTAAAAAGTCATTTGCTTCTTTTGAAGTGGCTAAGTTAGTGGTGAGGTCTGCCCGAAATGCATCGCCTTTGCTACTGATAAAGTAGCCAGACACCTTAAATGAACTGGTGCTATCAAAAGCGTTAATCTCTCTTTCGCGTTCAGCCAGCAATCGCACAGCTACAGATTGTACACGGCCCGCTGAGAGTCCTTGCCGTATTTTTCGCCATAAAACTGGTGATAGTTCAAAACCTACCAGGCGGTCTAAAACTCTTCTTGCTTGCTGGGCATCAACCAGATGTTTGTCAATTTTACGGGGGTTTTCTATTGCGCGCTGAATGGCGTTTTTGGTGATTTCATGAAAAACAATACGCTCTGTGCTGTTATTGTCAAGTTTTAACTCATCAAACAAATGCCAAGCAATGGCCTCACCCTCGCGGTCTTCATCACTTGCTAGCCAAACACGTTCTGCGGCATTGGCTTGCTTGCGCAATTCTGCAACTACTTTCTTTTTGTCGTTGCTCACCACGTAATTGGGTTTAAAGCCGTCTTTAATATCTATTGCATTGTCTTTTCTGGGTAGGTCACGGATGTGCCCAAAGCTGGATACCACTTTGTAATCAGGGCCTAAAAACTTTTCTATTGTTTTTGCCTTTGCCGGGCTTTCCACAATTACGAGATTCTTTGCCATATCCTTGGGTTTTTGTTCAAATTGAGAAGACAAAGGAATGGAACAAAAATTTTTTTCTGCGACTTGATTTTTAAGAATGTTTTTTTGACCACACGTGCGTACGTGCGCAAGACACCTATTTTAAAAACATCTCGTTTGGGATATATAATAATAGGTGTGGTTTTTTAAAGGCAGTCTAACTTGATATACTTCTTTTCTGCCAATTTGTCACCGCGTTATCAAAAAACTACTTTTGCAGTCCATTTATTCAAGAAGACATAAAATGAGCGAAAGACCCGGAGAAAAAATAATTGACGAAGGCCGTCAAGGAGAAGCTTTAGTCATAGATGACACTGCCGGAAAAAAGAAACTATACATTGAGAGCTATGGCTGCCAAATGAACTTTTCTGATAGCGAGATCGTGGCCTCAATCTTAAAGAATGAAGGATACGCTACCACCCGTACCTTAGAGGAAGCAGACCTTGTGCTGCTAAATACGTGCTCTATTCGCGAAAAAGCAGAGCAAACCGTTCGTAACCGTATAGGTAACTTCACCAAGCTAAAAGCGCAAAACCCAAATGTGAAAATTGGCGTTTTGGGCTGTATGGCAGAGCGGATGAAGCGTAATCTGCTAGACGAAGAAAAGCTCGTAGACCTTGTGGTAGGGCCAGATGCGTATCGCGATTTGCCCAATTTATTACAGGAGCTTGATGGTGGAAGAAAGGCAGTAAATGTGATTCTTAGTCGCGAAGAAACCTATGATAATATTGATCCTGTTAGGTTAGGCGGTAATGGCGTTACAGCCTTTATTAGTATTACCCGCGGATGCGATAATATGTGTAGCTTTTGCGTGGTGCCGTTTACCCGTGGCCGTGAACGTAGCCGTAACCCACAAACCATTGTTAATGAGGCCATAGACCTTTGGCAAAAAGGTTATAAAGAAGTAACCTTACTAGGGCAAAATGTAGATAGCTACCTCTGGTATGGTGGTGGGCCGAAAAAAGATTTTGAAAAAGCCAGTGAGCTGGCCAAAGCAAGCGCGGTGAATTTTGCCAACTTGTTGCAAATGGTAGCTACTGCAGTACCAAATATGCGTATCCGTTTTAGCACCAGTAATCCGCAAGACATGCATGATGATGTACTGCTTGCTATTGCCGCCCATGATAATGTTTGCAATTACATCCATTTGCCTGTGCAAAGCGGTAGTAGCCGAATTTTAAAGGCGATGAATCGTGGTCACAACCGTGAAGAATATTTCGCACTTATAGACCGTATTCGCAACATAATACCCGATTGTGGTATAAGCCAAGATATGATTGCGGGTTTTCCGGGCGAAACCGAAGAAGATCATCAAGATACACTTAGCTTGATGGATTATGTGAAGTATGACTTTGGTTATATGTTTCATTACAGCGAACGCCCCAACACGTTTGCTGCGCGAAATTTGGTTGATGATGTGCCGTTAGAAGTTAAAAAACGCAGGTTAAGTGAGATCATTGATAAGCAACAAGCGCATTCACTGTGGCGTAACCAGCAACACATCGGCAAAATAGAAGAAGTTTTGGTAGAGGGTGTTTCAAAGAAAAGTGAGGCACAGCTGTTTGGCCGAAATTCACAAAATACAGTAGTTGTTTTTGATAAGGAAGACTACAAGCCAGGTGATTTCGTTTTAGTGAAGATAGAGCGTTGTACCGCCGCTACCTTGTTAGGTACGGCAATAGAAAAGATTGAAAAAATATGAAGCAGCTGCTTTTGATTATTGCCATGTTTTGGGGCGTTTGTATGGTTGCGCAAGAGCAGCACGAAGACGGCACCTGGTGGGATAACAATCTTGAATTCTATGTAAAGCAAGATTTGGTGAAAAAATTTGGTGAATTAGAAATTTGCATCTACCACAAAACCAATGAGATGTGTATTGAAAACCTCATGACAACCTATGAAATCAGGGTTTTTGATGCAAATAACAAAGAAATCTGGAACAGCCTTTGGACGGGCAAAGACATGTATATGTCTTTTAGTAAAGCGCTGCCAACAGCACAGTACCTCACCATTAGAGCTTTGCGCCCCTTTGTGATAAACAAGCTTACTGGTACGCGCATTTATCAAGATAAGGCGATGGAACTGAAATACACAGTACAATGACCGTACAAGAAGTAAAACAACGATTTGGAATCATTGGAAATACACCTAGCTTAGACCGGGCTATTCAAAAAGCCATACAAGTTTCGCCCACAGATATCTCTGTGCTCGTAAGCGGAGAAAGTGGTGTAGGTAAAGAAAATGTACCAAAAATTATTCATCAACTTAGTCATAGAAAGCACAAACCGTACATTGCTGTAAACTGTGGTGCAATACCAGAAGGCACCATTGATAGCGAGCTTTTTGGCCATGAAAAGGGCTCTTTTACAGGAGCCACAGGCGCTAGAAAAGGCTATTTTGAAGAAGCTGATGGCGGCACCATATTTTTAGATGAGGTAGGCGAGTTACCACTCTCTACACAAGTGCGCCTGCTAAGGGTGTTAGAAACGGGTGAATTTATCCGTGTGGGATCTAGTAGAATACAGAAAACAGACGTGCGTGTGGTTGGCGCGACCAATGTAAATTTATTAGACGCCATACAAGAAGGAAAATTTCGAGAAGACCTTTATTACAGGCTAAATACGGTAGAAATTCATTTGCCACCACTACGTGATCGTGACGAAGATATTCACTTGTTGTTTAGAAAATTTGCTCGTGATTTTGCAGATAAATATCGCTTGCCGGCCATTCACCTAAAACCAGAGGCGGTAGGGCTGCTCAATAATTATCGCTGGCCGGGCAACATACGCCAGCTGCGCAATTTGGTTGAGCAGATTAGCGTGGTAGAAACAGATCGTGAAATTGATGCAGCAACTTTACACAGTTATATACCAGATATAGATGCCACCCGTTTACCAGCAATTTATAGCCGCGGTAAACAATCGGCAAGTAGCGACTTTAGCAGTGAACGCGAAATACTGTACAAAGTGCTTTTTGACATGCGTAATGATCTCAATAACTTGCGCCAATTGGTTACAGAAATGGTAACAACAGGCAACTTTAATCAGGTTTATAGAGATAATCCCAACTTAATAAAACGGATTATTGGGGAAGGTGAAGAAGCTCCTGAAGCGCCTTCGCAATTTTATCAGCCAGTAAAATCAAAAGCGGAGCCTTATCCTGCCTATGATGATGATGTGAATTTCCCAACCATAGAGGTGGAAAATCTATCGCTTCAAGATAAGGAAATAGAAATGATAAGAAAGTCACTAGAGCGCAATCATAACAAACGCAAAGCGGCAGCGCGAGAGCTTGGTATTTCTGAACGTACCCTCTACAGAAAGATTAAACAATATAATTTATGATGCGCAGGGTGCTTTTAGGCTTGGTGATTTTCAGCCTTTCGGCTTGTGTTGGCGGGTACTCGTTTACAGGCGGCAGTGTGGGCGAAGCAAAAACCATATCGGTGAGTTATTTTGATAACCGCGCTGCTTTGGTAAACCCAAATTTAAGTATTCAGCTAACAGAAGCCATGAAAGACATATTTGTACAACAAACCCCCTTAGAGTTAGTTGAGGGAAATGCAGATATGCTCATAGAAGGTAGTATCTCTGGTTATGAAGTGCGACCAATTTCAGCGCAAGGCAATGAAACCACATCGCAAAGCCGGTTTACCATAAGCATATCTGTTATCTTTACCAATAATCTTGATACAGAGAAAAGCTTTACGCAACGTTTTTCGCGTTATCGTGATTTTAGTTCAGACAATCTTTTTGCCGATGTAGAAAATGCGTTAGTAGAAGAGATTAATCAAGAACTTGCAGAGGATGTGTTGAATCGTGCAATAGCAAATTGGTAGTGAATAGTAAGCAGATCATTGATTTTATAAAGCAGCCAGATAAACTGCAAAAGCCAGAAGCAGAAGAGCTACAGCGTGCGCTGGATGAGTACCCCTATAGTGGGGTTTTGCATGCTCTTTATCTAAAAGCGCTAAAAAATCAAAATAATTATCTCTACCCAAAACAACTTAAACGTACTGCTATTGCCGTGCCTGATAGAAAGCAGCTTTATTTCTGGGCCGAGGCTTTGACTGAAGCACCTGAAAGAGAATTGCCAAAAATTATTTTTAAAGCACAGACACAAACAAAAGAAGCAAAGCCGGAACAGCCTGTAGTGCAACCGGTAATGACGCCTCAAATTAGCAAAGAAAAAGAGCCTCAAAAACAAGAAGTTCCAATTGCGGCGCCAAAGCCTGTGCCAGCACCAGTACCAAAACAGGCTGCTACCAGTCAAAAAGTAGAGGCAAAACCTACTACATCGGCTGATATTAATTTAGACCATCTGCCGGCAAGTGTACGCGAAACCATTTTACGTGCAAGACGCGTGCATGAGAAATACGGTAAAAAATATGATTCTAAACCAGAAAGCGATACCAAACCGGTGGCATCTGAAGCGCCAGCCGTGCAGCCAGTAGTAGTGCCTAGCGTAGAATCTGAGCATGCATTGCATCAAAACCCTGAACCACAAGTTGTACCAGAAAGCATTCCAGAGACAGGAATCACTGCATCTGCGCACATAGTGCCAGCAGAAGAAGATGCCCAACCAAGAGCGGTTAATGCCGTTGAAAAAGAAGAAGCGTTAATAACAACAAAAGAAGCTTCGCCAAGAGCAGAAGAGGCGTCTGAGGGGCAGAAATCATCCGCTGAAAAATTAAGCTTTACAGATTGGTTACAGAATAGCAGTTTTGACGCCTCTCATAGCCCGCAAGTGCAAAAGCAAGAAACTACGGCAAAGCCGCCTCAGGATGTTGTAGAAGACGCTCCAAGTACCGAAAAAGTACAGCAGCTTTATGAGGAATTCATGGAGAAAAAAGCCAAGTCAAAAACTGATTTAGTAGCCAAAGATCAAGTAGATACAGCCAGCTTAGGTACTTCAGACTATGCCCAATACATCACAGAAACCTTGGCGCAAGTATATGTGCAGCAAAAACTTTATGACCGGGCCTTAAATGCGTATGAAATTCTACGTTTGAAATATCCCGAGAAAAGTAGTTTCTTTGCCGCCCGAATCACGGAAATAAAGCAATTACGTAACGAAAATAACTGATCATGACATTATTATTCACCATCTTAATCGTATTAGTTTGCATTTTACTAACGCTAGTGGTGTTGGTTCAAAACCCAAAAGGTGGTGGCTTAGGTTCTGCCTTCGGTGGAAGCAATGCGCAGATGTTTGGTGGTGTTAAGAAAACCACTGATTTTCTAGATCGCAGTACTTGGACATTGGCCATTAGCCTTTTTGTATTTGTACTCGGTATGAACATGGTAAATATGGGTAATACCTCTAGTGCCCCTGAAGATGACATCATTGAACAAGTTGAAGATGTGGCACCTGCTGTACCCTCAGATCCAGCTCCTTTTACAGAAGATGAACTCCCCGAGAGTGTAAACGAATAAAATACGCATTGCGTAAACCAAGACAGAGGCCGCCAAAAAGCGGCCTCTTTTGTTTTGTCATGATCTGATTTTAATTAGCGCTGTCATGCTGTCAGCGTAGTTCATGTTAAAGGTGCTTAAAATGTCATTTTTCTGGTGCTGGCATGCTTTTCGACTGTAACGCCCCCTGTTAAACAAACGTATTGTTCTAACCTAAATAGATAAGTTAACATTATGGCAGATTTAAACATCCGTCCGCTAGCAGACCGCGTAATTGTTGAGCCTGCTGCCGCAGAAACTAAAACAGCCTCTGGTATCATCATTCCAGATACTGCGCAAGAAAAACCACAGCGCGGTACCATCGTAGCCGTTGGCAACGGTAAGCCCGATGAACCCATGACGGTAAAAGTGGGTGACAGTGTTTTATATGGTAAGTATGCCGGAACAGAATTTAAGCTTGATGGCAAAGATTACCTAATCATGCGTGAGTCAGATATTTTCGCAATCGTATAAGTGAAAATAATCTGGCTTTTTATTTATAATACTAATTACTAAAACAAAACAGAAAAATGGCAAAAGAAATCCATTTTAATAGCGAAGCACGAGATAGCTTGCGCAGAGGTGTAGATGCATTGGCAAATGCCGTAAAAGTAACTCTAGGTCCAAAAGGACGTAATGTTGTTATTGAGAAAAGCTTTGGAAGCCCTAGCGTTACCAAAGATGGTGTTACCGTAGCTAAAGAAATTGAGCTAGAAGACAAAATTGAGAACCTCGGTGCTCAAATGGTAAAAGAGGTTGCCTCTAAAACTGCAGATCTTGCCGGTGATGGTACAACTACTGCCACTGTTCTGGCACAGGCCATCATTAACCACGGTTTAAAGAACGTAGCAGCAGGTGCTAACCCAATGGACCTTAAGCGTGGTATTGACAAGGCGGTTACAGCAGTTGTTGCTGAGCTTAAAAATATATCTCATGCCGTAGGTGACGATAACAGTAAGATTGAACAGGTTGCCTCTATTTCTGCAAATAATGACAACACCATTGGTAAGTTGATTGCAGAAGCCATGGCCAAGGTGAAGAAGGAAGGCGTTATAACTGTTGAAGAAGCAAAGGGTACTGAAACTTACGTAGACGTGGTAGAAGGTATGCAGTTTGACCGCGGTTACCTTAGCCCATACTTTGTTACTGATAGCGATAAGATGATCGCTAATATGGAAAACCCGCTTATCTTGATCTACGACAAGAAGATTAGCAACATGAAAGAGTTGTTGCCTGTTCTTGAGCCGGTAGCACAGAGTGGTAAGCCATTGTTAATCATTGCAGAAGATGTAGATGGTGAAGCTTTGGCCACATTGGTGGTTAACAAGATTCGTGGTGCCCTCAAGATTGCTGCTGTTAAAGCTCCAGGCTTTGGTGACCGCAGAAAGGCTATGTTGGAAGATATCGCCATCCTTACCGGTGGTACCGTTATCAGCGAAGAGCGTGGCTTTAAATTAGAGAATGCAACCCCAGATATGTTGGGTACTGCAGAGAAAGTAACCCTTGATAAAGACAACACAACCATCGTTAACGGTGCCGGAAATCATGAAGATATCAAGGCCCGCGTAAACCAGATCAAGGCGCAGATTGAAACAACTACCAGCGATTATGACCGTGAGAAGTTGCAAGAGCGTTTGGCTAAGCTTGCCGGTGGTGTTGCTGTACTTTATGTAGGTGCTGCTAGTGAGGTTGAAATGAAGGAGAAGAAAGATCGCGTTGACGATGCTCTTGCTGCAACCCGTGCGGCCATAGAGGAAGGTTTTGTTCCTGGTGGTGGCGTAGCTCTAGTACGTGCAGGTCAAGTGCTAGCTAACATGAAAGGCGATAATGATGACGAAACTACTGGTGTGGCTTTGGTAGCTCGCGCTATTGAGGAGCCACTCCGTCAGATTGTTGAGAATGCCGGTATGGAAGGTAGCGTTGTTGTGGCCAAGGTAAAAGAAGGCAAAGGCGACTTCGGCTTTAATGCCAAGAATGATGAATACCAGAACATGTACGAAGCTGGCATCATAGACCCAACCAAAGTAACGCGCGTTGCTTTAGAGAATGCGGCATCAGTAGCCGGATTATTACTTACCACAGAAGCAACTATTACAGAAATACCAAAAGAAGAACCAGCCATGCCTGCAATGCCAGGTGGCGGCATGGGCGGTATGATGTAAT
>CAYQDW010000026.1:0-28660 GCA_964416385.1 uncultured Cryomorphaceae bacterium
TTCTTTATAAAAACCACCTTCCGGGTGGGGAAGCATTTGGTGTTTGTCTATCCAAAACGCTGCGTTTTTATGCATAATGTTGGTGTCAATTTAGACCGTAAAATTAGCGTATACAATATTGGTTTTAAGTGGCTGATTCAACCTTTACATTTTGCATTACATCTTTTGCATTCAAAAGCCTATATGTAGAAGATTCAATGTATAAATTAGAAGAAGTAAAAGGGTTTAAATGAATTTTCCAACCAGTATCTGTTGTTAGAATCAAATATCATATGGCTTCATTAACGCTTTTATTATCTGTGCCATTCAAATAAAAGGTCTTAATCTCACAGCTAGGTTCTTATCATTCTCAAATTCTACGTCAAATACATTCAATAACTTTTTCGAGGCGTAGAAATTTGCTTGGCCAATTCAATTCATCTTAGTTATTTTTCAAAAATACCTTCATTTGAATTGGCAACGCTTACCTCTTTAGAGAGTAGAGGTGCTTGCTTTTAATACTTAGGTCATTAATAGTAAAAGCAAACTGACTGAATAAAAGATATAAATCGCTCTTTTAATCTTAAGACTAAACGCTTGGAATAAAGGATTGCCAAAACGTTCTGCCTAGAAATTCGGCTTCAACAAGTACTTGCTATAAAACTCATCAATTAGGCTAGCGGCTTCCTCGGCTGTATCTACCAATTTAAAAAGGTTGAGATCTTCTTCTTTAATGTTACCTTCTGTAAGCATCACGTTTTTAATCCACTCAATTAAACCGCCCCAGTAATCAGTTCCTACTAGGATGATCGGAAATCTACCAATTTTCAAGGTTTGGATGAGCGTTAAAGACTCAAATAATTCATCAAGTGTGCCAAAGCCACCGGGCATTACCACAAAACCTTGACTGTATTTAATAAACATGACTTTACGTACAAAGAAGTAATCGTAGTCCATGCTTTTGTCGCTATCAATATACGGATTGGGTTTCTGCTCAAATGGCAAATCAATATTCAATCCTACACTTGGCCCTTTCCCTTCCTGGGCGCCTCTATTGGCCGCTTCCATAATACCTGGTCCCCCACCGCTAATTATACCGTACCCGCGTTGGGCAAGTTTTTTTGCAATTTCCTGTGCCAGGATGTAGTATTTGTGATTTTCTTGCGTACGTGCAGAACCAAAAATTGAAACACAAGGTCCTATGCGCGACAGGGTATCGTAGCCTTGCACAAATTCACTCATTACTTTAAAAATGCCCCAGCTGTCATTGGTGCGTTGTTCATTCCAATTCTTGCGCTTAAAAGCGCGTCTTATTTTATCGTCACTCATCATACTACTAAGGTATTTAGGGTTTTTAGTTCTTGGGCGATGTACTTACCAGTGATGCTATTTTTGTTTTTAGCAACTTCTTCGGGCGTGCCTGTGGCAACAATTGTTCCGCCAGCTTCTCCACCTTCCGGCCCAACATCAATAATGTGGTCAGCTAATTTAATGACATCTAGGTTGTGTTCAATAATAATTACGGTATTTCCTTTGCCAATGAGTTTTGTAATCACATCCATCAAAACGCGTACATCTTCAAAGTGAAGTCCGGTAGTAGGCTCATCAAGAATATAGAGTGTTTTACCGGTGTCTTTTTTGCTTAGTTCTGTGGCTAATTTTACGCGTTGTGCCTCGCCACCGCTCAATGTAGTGCTTTGTTGGCCAAGGGTGATGTAACCCAAACCAACATCAAAAAGGGTTTGCAGCTTTTGCTTGATCTTGGGTACCGGTTCAAAGAATTCTAAGGCATCCTCTACGCTCATATCCAGCACATCAGCAATGCTGTGCCCTTTATAGCGTACTTCTAGGGTTTCACGATTAAAGCGTTTACCTTGACAAGTTTCGCAAGGCACATATACATCTGGCAGAAAATTCATTTCAATAACGCGCAACCCTGCACCCTCACAAGTTTCGCATCTGCCGCCTTTTACGTTAAAGCTGAAACGCCCTGGTGCGTACCCCCTAATTTTTGCTTCTGGTAAATTGGCGAAGAGTGCACGTATATCACTAAATACGCCCGTGTAAGTACTCGGATTACTTCTTGGGGTTCTGCCAATCGGGCTCTGGTCTATATCAATAATTTTATCAATATGCTCTATGCCATGTATGCTTTTATAGGGCATTGGCTTTTGTACTGCACGATAAATTTCTTGGTTGATAATAGGGTAGAGGGTTTCGTTAATCAAGGTGCTTTTACCACTGCCAGAAACACCGGTTACCACAACCAATTTGCCGAGGGGTATTTCTAGCTTTACATTTTTAAGGTTGTTGCCACTGGCACCTTTTAGGGTGATGAATTGCCCGTTACCTGTTCTGCGTTTTTCAGGCACTGCAATTGTCATCGTGCCATTTAGATAAGCTGCCGTTAGGCTGTTGGCGTTAAGGATGTCATTAAGTGTGCCTTGGGCAACAATATGCCCACCATGTATACCCGCTTTTGGTCCGATATCTACAATGGCATCAGCGCATTCTATCATTTCTTTATCATGCTCAACAACCAAAACACTGTTGCCAATATCACGTAACTGTTTAAGTGAATTTATTAGGCGGTCATTGTCTCTTTGGTGCAAACCAATACTTGGTTCGTCTAAAATGTAGAGTACGTTAACCAATTGACTACCTATTTGCGTAGCTAAGCGAATTCTTTGCGCTTCACCGCCAGATAATGAACGTGCAGATCTATTAAGACTTAAATAGCCTAAGCCCACGTTTAGTAAAAACCCTGTTCGGCTTCTGAGTTCTTTTAGTATTTCGGTGGCAATAAGGCGTTGTTTTTCATCCATCCATGATTCTGCCGTGTTAAGCCAATCACCAAAGCGCGTAAGACTCATAGCGCTCAAGTCTGCAATACCTTGTGTACCAATCTTAAAAAACTGCGCTTCTCTTTTAAGGCGAGACCCATTACATGTTGGGCAGGTTTCTTGATACATATAATCTGTTGCCCAGCGTTGTAAACTTCTGCTTTTGGCTTCTTTACTTTGGGTTTCAATAAAATTGCGCAAGCCTTCCCAGGTGATTTTATATCTGCGGGTAACGCCTAGCGCCTTACTTTGCACCTCAAAGCTTTCTTCAGTGCCATTGAGTATGGCATCCATCGCTTCTTTACTTAGGCTGTTGATGGGTGTACTCAATGTAAAACCATAGCGTTCACCAATCATCTCTAGTTGATTAAAAGCCCAGCTCTTTTTGTATTCGCCTAAAGGCGCAAGGCCTCCGCGTTTTATGCTCTTAGTTGTATCAGGAATTACCTTTTGTAAATCTACCTGATTTATCGTCCCGAGGCCACCACAGGCATCGCAGGCCCCTTTTGGCGAGTTAAATGAAAAAGTATTGGGTTCGGGTTCAGGGTAGGCTATGCCCGTTGTTGGGCACATTAAACTTCGGCTAAAATAGGCGTGCTCATTGGTTTGTAAATCCATCACCATCATGGTGCCTTTACCATGAAAAAGTGATGTTTGCACGGAGTGTTCTAACCGTTGGGCTATCTCGTCTGAAACCTGCATGCGGTCAATCACCACTTCTATATCATGGGTTTTGTAGCGGTCTACCTTGTACCCTTTGTAAAGCTCAACCAATTCGCCATCTACCCGCGCACGTAAAAAACCCATCTTCATGATTTGCTCAAACTGTTCGCGATAATGGCCTTTTCGTGCCCGTATTACAGGCGATAGCAGTGCTATTTTTTTACCAGCAAATCGTTCTTGGATAAGCTCAACAATTTGTTTTTCTGTGTAGCTAACCATTTTTTCGCCAGTATTAAAACTATATGCGGTTGATGCTCTAGCGAAAAGTAAGCGCAGGAAATCATAAATTTCTGTAACGGTGCCTACCGTACTGCGGGGGTTGCGACTGGTTGTTTTTTGTTCTATTGAAATAACTGGACTTAAACCATTGATTTTGTCAACATCGGGGCGCTCCATGCCACCCAAGAACTGCCGCGCATACGCGCTAAACGTTTCTATATATCTGCGTTGTCCCTCAGCGTAAATCGTGTCAAATGCAAGACTGCTTTTGCCGCTACCACTTAGGCCTGTAATAACTACCAGTTTATTTCTTGGAATGGTAACGTCAATGTTCTTAAGGTTGTGAACGCGCGCACCAAAAACTTCAATGTACTCTTGATTTTCTGTCATAAATGTATAGCGGGCTGCAAATGTAATTTTCAACAGCCAACATTCATCAATAACCTTTTAATTGGCAAATTAGTTTGGTTATTTATTCAACTTTCTAATTGCAGTGTAACAGATAAAGCTTAAAAAGTTGGCAGTAAAATGAAACATGGCAAGTGAGATGCAACACGCTTTAGGCGTGTGGCAAGGTTATTTTTTTCCGACTTTAAACAAGAATTCGCGCTCTTCATCAGTAAGGCTCTTGTAGCCGCCAACAAGAATCTTATCTAAAATGGCATCAATTCGCTCTTGTTCGCTTTGGCTGCGCGGTGCAGATTTTTTTGATTTTGGATTGCTATATACCTTTTTCAATTTTGGTTTGGGTTGAAACCAACCTTCTACACGATTAAAAAAGTTAAACAACCCAATGCTCCAATCGCTGCCTTTGCGCAGCTGCGTTACAAATAGGTAGCCAACTACGGCACCGCCTAAGTGGGCAAGGTTACCACCGCCATTGGCACCAGTTACGCCCGTAATGTAGCTTACAACGGCAATTGCGGCTACTACCCAAAGCGGTACTTGCAGCACAAAGAACAGTCTTACAGGAAGTTTTGGTACATAAGTGGCACATGCGATTAATACTGCAACTACACCAGCACTTGCGCCAACCAAAGGTATACCAGTGGTAAAAGCAGGAGAAAGGTTGTAAATGGTAAAAAAGGTCATACCACCAGCGATACCACCATATAAGAATACCGTGAGTAATCTGCGGTCTCCAATGTATTCTAAAAAGATTTGCCCACTAAAGTAGAGGATGAGCATATTCCACAATAAATGCCAGAAATCAGCGTGCAAAAACATATACGTGATGATGGTCCAGGGTCTTGTAATTAAGGCCAAGGGGTCACTAGGTAAGGCTAACCAAGGTCTGATGTAGGATGTTATGAGATACTCATTGCCACTACTTAGAAATGAAATAATGCCAATTAAGAGAAAAGCCACATAAACAATGACGTTGGCCAGAATAAGCCGCGTGCGGTAATCACCCTGTTTAAATTGCTCTTTTATGGTATCAATTACGCTCATATCACCACTCTCTAAAACGATTTCTGTTCCAATGTTTTATTAAGAAATAACCAAAGAGCATTCCGCCTAAATGGGCAAAATGTGCAATGCCATCACTCATGCCAAAAACCCCATTAAAGAGTTCTAATGCGCCATAAATCATTACAAACCATTTGGCTTTTATGGGCACCAAAAAATAGAGATATATGTATTGGTTAGGAAAGGTCATGCCAAAGGCTAGTAGAATACCAAAGACAGCACCAGAGGCGCCAAGCGTTGGACTGTTATATATATTGTAAAAACGCTCAATGGCTTCTCGTGGAGCAGTTAAATTTTCGCTCCAGCTACCGCTAGAAAGTAGTCTTATCAGGTCTGATGAGCCAAATCCGCCATCAATTAAAATTGATTTAAAATAATTGTATTCTATAAAATTCACAGCTAAATGCAATGCAGCAGCACCCAATCCGGTGATCATATAGTAGGTTAAAAACCGTTTTGCACCCCAGTAATTTTCAAGAGCAGTACCAAACATCCACAAGGCGAACATATTAAAGAAGATATGTCCTAGATCGCCATGCATAAACATGTGTGTTACCAGCTGGTGCGGCATAAAGTTGGCAGACGCAGGAAAATAAAGGGCAAACCATTTTACAAAATCTATCCCCATGTTATTCATAACTGCGGTACCCATAAACATAAGTCCGTTTATGATGAGCAAATTTTTTATAACCGGAGGAAGCAAACTAAATCCTTGCGGACGATATTCCATTAGTTAAATTTTTTAGAGATCTCTTCGTTTGTAATTGTTATTAAAGTGGGTCTGCCAATAGGGTCATACTGCGGTACTTGGCAGGTAAAAAGCTGTCCGGCCAAATGTATCATTTCTTCTACGCTAAGTGGTTTGCCAGCTTTTACTGCGCCATGTCTTGCTAATACCAACGCTAATTGGTGCGATTTGTTGAGCGAGAAAGAGGCACTATCATGTTTCAGGTTCTCTAGAATTTCTTCTAGGGCCTGTAAACTTTCACCTTCTTGTAGCGCCAATGGTATGCCTTGTATTACCAAATTTGTTTTTCCCAAGCGTTCTATGTCAAAACCAATTTGCCGCAAGTCATCCAAATATGATTCTATCAATTGCAACTCGCCAGCCGTAATGCTAATCTGTTGAGGAAAAAGCAACTGTTGCGAAGCCGCACTTTGGTTTTCTATGTTCTTTAAAAAGCGCTCATAAAGAATGCGATGATGCGCTCTTTGTTGGTGTATGAGTAACATTCCAGTGCGCGTGGCTTTTAGCAAGTAGGTTTGTGCAACTTGCATGATGTGTTCAGCTTCATGCGCATCCGTATCATTCCAATTAGGTTCTAGTTCTAATTGTTGTTCTTCGGGTGTTTCTTGAGGCGTAAATAAGGCCTCCCAATTTTGACTTTGTACTTTTTGCTGTTTTTGGCCCCAATCATGATGCGAGGTTCTTTTTTCTGTTCTAGGTGATGCATCAAACGGATTAAAATCGGGGTTTACGGTAATGCTCGGAAAGCGAATAGGTTCACCTTTTTTAAGGGGTGCAACGCTAATGGCATTTTCGCGTTCAAAATCTATGGCAGGCGTAACATTAAACTGCCCCAAAGCATGTTTTACGCTAGATCTTATAATGGCGTAAATACTTTTTTCATCATCAAATTTTATCTCTGTTTTGGTGGGATGAATATTTACATCAATACGCGCAGGATCTATCTCCATAAATAAAAAATACCCAGGATGCTGATCTGGCATGAGCAATTCTTTATAAGCTTCGGAGATGGCGTGATGTAAATAATTATTTCTAATGAATCTATTATTCACAAAAAAGAACTGCTCACCGCGTGTTTTGCGTGCATGTTCAGGCTTTATAACAAAACCAGACACCTTAACGATATCTGTCTGTTCATCCACCGGTACCAAACGTTCATTGTATTTGGCGCCAAAAATACCACTGATGCGTTTTCTTAAATTACCTGCTGGTAAATGAAATACAATGTTTTGATTGTGCGTAAGGCTGAATTCTAAATCGCTGTGCGCAATGGCCACCCGTTCAAATTCATCAATGATATGTTTGAGCTCTACCTGGTCGCTTTTTAAAAAATTGCGCCTGGCGGGAATATTAAAAAACAGATTTTTTACGGCAATGATGGTGCCCTGTGGCGTTTGGCAATAGCCCTGGGTAACATTTGCGGTACCTTCAAATTTTAGTTCTGTGCCAAGGTCGTCTTCTTCGCGTTTTGTTTTGCACTCTACCTGCGCAACAGCTGCAATACTTGCCAGTGCTTCGCCCCTAAAGCCCATGCTGGTTATTTTAAAGAGGTCCTCGGCCTTTCTGATTTTTGATGTGGCGTGGCGCTCAAAGGCCATGCGGGCATCTGTTTCTGTCATGCCCTTGCCATTGTCTATAACTTGAATAAGTGTTTTGCCGGCATCTTTAACAATCAGTTTGATTTCTGTGGCCCCGGCATCAATGCTGTTTTCTAGCAATTCTTTAACCACGCTTGCTGGCCGCTGAACCACCTCTCCAGCCGCGATTTGATTGGCTACGGCATCAGGTAAAAGTTGAATGATGTCTCTCATTTAGAACCAGAAGAAAAGCACATAGGTTAAGAAAAGTAAAATGGCAATAATAATCACCAAACGCAAACCAAAGTTTTGTGATGCGCCTGTGCTACGTCTGTATTCCCAATTTTGGCGTAAGCGCTCACGGTATTTTTCCTTATCATCAAAAGGTATTTTTTCGTCTTTTTTCCGAAGCAAGTTATTTCTGCGTTCTTGGTCTTCGTCATAATACCGGCCTTTAAGGCTAAAGTTGCGCGGTTTACGTTGTTTAAACATGTTGCTTTTTGATGATTTCCGCAAAGGTAACCCTTAAGATGGTACTCGGTTCTTGCGTTGTGCTATTCTTAATTTCGGCTTTAATAAATTTTAGGATTGTATAAATCAGGGTGTTTACCCGTTTTGTCTATATAAAATTGTTGAATCTCTTCCATGTCTTCTTCAAAGTTACCAGTGGGGATAAACACCTTGCCAACACCAGCAATTTTATTTTTATAATCTAAAAACCCAAGACTTATAGGTACTCCGGCTTGTTGGGCGATGATATAAAAGCCCTTTCGCCATTTGTCAACCCGCTTGCGCGTACCTTCTGCCGGCACAAGTATTACCAGATTTGGGTCTTTTTTTAAGAGATCTACGGTGTGTTCTACCAAGTTATTGCGTTTAGTACGGTCTACCCCAAGCGCGCCTGTCCAGGTAAAAAACCAGCCCAAAATAGATTTGGTATAATCATCTTTAATAAAATAGCGCAGGGGTAAGCCCATATACCAAAAGCTAAAAATAGCATATGGAAAATCCCAGTTACTGGTATGTGGTGCAGCCACCATAACACTATGCCGTGCTTGGGCCAGTACATCAGGTTTTGCTTCTAGCTTCCAGCCGGTAAGCGTAAACCAAAGAGAACCAAGTAATTTTTTCAATGCTGTTGTGTTTTATATTTTGTAGGTGGATGAAAGATACTTGTTTTATTTTTTTCCTTTTAATAGGCCATCAAGGCCATAGGCGCCGCCACCTAGAAAAATGATTGCTACAAAAAATGTGAGATAGAGCAAGGCGAGCTCCTGTTTTTTAAAGACGTCATCGCCATGTACAATGAATAAAGCCACACCCATGGTTATGGCCGCAGGCACGGCACTTAAGCGTGTTTTTAAACCAATGATTAATAGTATTGGGGCTACCACTTCGCCAATAACTGCAAGAATTAAAGATGTTGGTTCGCCTAAACCTATGGGGTCTGCAAAGGTCATTTGGCCGTTTATAAGTTTCATCAATTTAGGCATACCATGCACTAACATAGCAGCACTTGGCACCACGCGTAATACAAATAGGCCTATGTTTTTAGTGGTAGAGGGCGTCTTGTTCATACGCCCAAAACTATGCGTTTTGAAGATTTATTAACGCTTAACTCAGAGCTTTTTTAGTGCTTGATACATACTTTCAAAACGGGCATAAACATCCGTTAGAAAGTCAACAGAAAGGGCCTCTTTTACACTTTGTAGATTGGGCCACTTTTCTTTGCTCATCTTGTATCCTTGCTTCATGGGGCCAGCCTCAAATTCAACATACCAATTGTTTTCTAGCGTATAAATAACCACGCGGTATTGGGGTGTATTCCAGGCATCTGCAATTCTCATCCGTATAGATTTTGGTTTTAATGCTAATCCTTTAAATTTTTAAGGTGAGCTTAATGTTGAGTAATCTGGCGGTGAGGTAGTTTGGCACGGCATATTGGCGCGCAGAGCTCACATCGCGCACCCATAAATAACTTACGGTATTGCGACTTTGTAGCAGGTTGAAAACCTCTACGCCAATCCAAACGCTTCTAAAGCTATTGAGGGTTTTCCATTTATGGTCTTTGCCTTCCTCCTTTAAAACTTTAATAAAGCCCAAGTCTACCCGGCGGTATGGTGGCGCACGAAAAACCTGTTCTGCACGTGGTGTTTGTGGGGCGCCAAATGGAAATCCGCCTGTTACATACAGATTTAAACTCACCCGAAAAGTTGGATCGCCTGGCAAATAATCTTGAAAGAAAATGGCAAAGTTGAAGCGCGTGTCTGTAGGCCGGGGGATGTAGCCGCTATTATCTGTAGATAAATCTTCTAGCACGCGAAATAGGGATAAGCTGGCCCAACTTTCTGTGCCTTTAACAAACTCCCCATTTATGCGTAGGTCAATACCAGCAGCAAAACCATCGGCTTCATTTTGGGCACTATACCTAATCCGTACATTATCTATTTCATAGGGGATGAGGTTTCGCATGGCTTTATAATAGGCCTCTGTTGCCAACTTAAACGGACGATTCCACATTTTGAACTGGTAATCTAAACCGAGTACGGCATGGATGGCCAGTTGCGCACGAATTTCTGGGTTTAAGCCTCCTTGTATATCTCTAAACTCACGGTAAAATGGTGGTTGATGGTAATAGCCGCCAGCCAATCGCCAGGTAAGATATTTGCGTTTACCAGGCGTATAGCTGATGCTGGTTCTTGGGCTAACCGTAACTTGGTTGTTGTAGGTCCAATAATGACTGCGCGCACCTACAATGATTTGCCAAATAGAACTGTCTTGTTGCCATGTACGCTCAAAATCTAAATAACCTGTAATACGGTGGCTAATTACACCAGCTCTTGAGTCGTAGCTCTCCCAAAGCGGCAAGCCAGCGGCGGGTGTGTAAAAGATGGTTGTGTCGTTAAAAATGCTATCGATCGCACTTGGCCGATGCGGTACCGCGTAGCCAGCAGAGTCTATGCGTTCCCATTCTTTATAGCGGTCTAAAATATCATCGCGCTGCCAGCGCATACCCCACCGCAAGGTGCCGGCTTTGGTAATATACATGCCTTTATGCTCTGCATTAACCACTATGGCATCTAGGCGATTACGCAGGTAACTTTGAAAAGCACCCACCCCGCGCAATAATTTAACATCCCCAAATTCATCACTGCCCAAATTGTTGTTTAGTTCGGCCAATCGGTAATAGCCGATTACATCAGTGAGCTCTTCTTCTACGGTTTGATAGGCCGTAGCAATAAAATCTAGTTGTATGTTTCGCTCTGGGCGAAAAGTGGCCTTTACGGCCCCGAAGCGTGTGGTATAAAAGTATTGCTCTTGCCCTTCAAAGAACACGTTGAGTTGCAGCGCTTCATTAAGGGTGCCAAATTTTGTGCTGCTTGTTTGCGGTATGACTTGAAAATTATTCCGCGCATAATTCCCCAAAAACTCAAAGTGCCATTCGTCAGACAAACGATAGGAGAGAAGTGCCTGAACATCCGTAAAACGTGGTCTGTAATCTGCTTGTAAATCGGTTTGGCCAAGTAAAACTTGGTTGGTGCGGTAGCGACCGCTTACCATAACGCCTAATTTATCTTTAAAAGTTCTGCCTTCTGCGGTGATGCTTCCACCTAAAAAACTGCCTTGTGCGCGTATGCCAAAAGGTTCTGGCTCTCTATAAGTGATGTCTAGCACAGAGCTCATCTTATCACCATACCGAGGCGCAAAACCACCAGCACTAAAGTAGATGTCGTCTACCATTGCACTGTTTACAAAACTCAAACCTTCTTGCTGGCCACTACGCGCTAAAAATGGTCTGTAAACTTCAAAGCCATTAACATATACCAAGTTCTCGTCAAAACTGCCTCCCCGCACACTGTATTGGCTGCTAAACTCGCTACGGCTCACCACGCCAGGCAGCGTTTTAATAAGACCTTCTACCGTGCTTAGCGGACCAGCCGAAAACTCTAGATCGCGCGGTTTTATTTTTACACCACCGTCTGGTGTGTTGCGCTCTGCAATGATGTCTACTTGATCAATTACAGTTTGCGTAGCAATGAGTGTGATGTTTCTAACTAAACGGGTTTCTTGAGTAGGGTAGATGCGCAATGAGTCTGGAAAATAGCCCATTAGCGTATACAGAATTTTCGTTTCCTTATCTGCAGGAAGAAGCATTTGGTAAAAGCCCCGACTATCTGTATAAACGGTTTGGTTTCTGAAGATGATGGCTACACCTTCTAGCGTTTCATTTTGACCGTTGGTAATGGTGCCCTCAACGCGCACTGTTTGTGCAGAGAGCAGAAGGGGTAGCGCTAAAACAAAGAGAATGAAGAGATGCCGCACCCGATTACTTAGATTTAAAATCACCACGCTTAAGCGCTTCAAAAAATTCTGCCCAGGCAAAAGGGTTGGTAATGGCACCAAGAATAGCCGCACCTCCATTTTCGCCATAATACCTGCCCTGGTTGTACAGCGCTTGATTTTGAAGACCGATCACATAATCTTGCATTTCTGCAGCATCATAGCCCATAGCGGCAGCACGTTCTTTCAATTCTTGTATGGCCAAATTGCGTTGGGCAATATCATATTCTGTAGTGGGAATTTTCATCGCCAAAAATTCTTCTTTAAAATTTTCTGGTCTTGGCCAAGGATAAACAACAACAGGGTCTAGCATGGTTCTGTCCCAGTTAAGCACTACCATAGTTAGGTAGCCATCTTCTTGTAGCGTATCTGGCACCCATAATTTTTGGCTGATAAAGCCTATGTGTGAGAAGGTTAATGTATCTCCCGGAACGGCTACAATGCTAAAAAAACCTTCGTTATTGGTTGTTGTAACTTGTTTGCGCTTTGATATGACCACATAACAGTTAGGGATTAACTGTTTGAGTGAGTCATTGCTAACCACAACCCCAGAAATTTCAACAACATCTTTTTTTGTTGTAGAGGTATCCGTTAACGGTGCGTTTTGTGCATGAAGCGGGGAAAAGAGCACCAATAAAAAGAGTAAACTTAGGGTAGCGATTCTGCGCATGTGCCAAATGTACAATTAAGGTTTATAGGTAAAAACGGATTGCCAAGTGCTTGTATTGCCTACTTCATCAATCATACGAACTGTTATTGTGTGTAATCCTTCTGCTAGCGGGCTTTCTCCAAAGGTATGCCACCAAAGGTTACGCTTGGCGTCATGCGCTAATAAAATCCATTGTTCGTCAATAAAAGCTTCGTATTTAGTAATGCCACTAAGATTATCTGTGGCGGTTAGTTGCAGTTGCGCACCTTTAGTTACTTGTTTGCCAGATGTAAACTGTTGCACTTTAATAATGGGGGCTATGGTATCTTTTAGAACGGCAAAATGACCAAATTCTCGTGGATTTGCCGTTAGCCAATCGCCTTGCCAATTAGTGGTGAGCCCGCTTCTGTGGCCAGAGGGACTTATAATTGCCCAAACAAGTTTTTCATGGTCTTTAAGCGCACTTTTATGAATGCTTAATTGATAGCGCTTATGTGCAGGAATAATTTCCTCACCAATAGCGTAAACAGCCGTTAGGCAGCCGTAACAAGGTTTTTTCTGTTTAACCTCTAATACTTCATCGTGGTATAAAGTGCCAGGTGCTAATTGCACCTTAAGCAGATCAGCTTTCACGGTGTAAGGTTCATTCCAATGCACAACATTTTCTGGAATAGCAGTGAGGGTGTGGTTGATAAAGCTCCTAACGTTTAACCTGATTTCACTTGCATTACCCCAAGCGTCTTCTACCAAAATGGTTACCTGCCGTGTGGCATTGTTAAGTGCACTTACTACACCTCCATTGATAACATGCTTGTAACTACCAAACTTGTCGCCGGGCTCTACATAGCATTTATGCGTTAATTGCTTATTTGTGCGATATCTGGCATAATCCATATGCGCATTGATATAGCGTGTTTCGTCAAAAGAAAAACGCTCAATTTCAAATTGATAGGTTGGGGTGTCATTAACCAATTGGGTTAATCTGTATATGCCATTGTTGTTGTTGCTTAAGTCTTGTTGATCTATTGTTTGTACCACAAATCCAATCATGCCACTTGCGGATATTTCGCCCGTATAAACCCCGTTTCCAAGGTAAGATAGCGCAATTTCTTGTTGGCTCAACCGGCCGTTTATGGTAGTGCCAGCCGTAATTGGTGTTGCGTAAAACCTACTAATAATTGGTTTTTTGTGATCTTTAATGGGTAAGCCAAAAAGTGCAGGATTAATGGTTTCTTCTGTTTTGGTATGTCTAATTTCAAAGTGAAGGTGCGGCCCCCCAGAGCCACCAGTATTGCCGCTCAAAGCAATAGTGTCTCCTTGATTAAAATTGAAAATTGCCGGCGGAAATAAATCAACTTCAAAGCTTTTTTTTGCGTATTGCTGCGTTTTTACCCAGGCATCAATTTCTGGTGTAAAACGCTTTAAGTGCGCATAAACTGTAGTATACCCGTTTGGATGCGCAATGTATAAGGCGTTGCCATAGCCATAGGCAGAAACTTTAATGCGCACAACACGGCCTGCAGCAGAGGCTAAAACAGGCAAACCTTCTCGCCCTTGGGTCTTAAAATCAATGCCGCTGTGATAGTGGTTACCGCGTAACTCACCAAAGGTTCCTGATAATGCGAGTTCAATAGATAGCGGTGGATTAAAATAATTTTGTGGATAATCTTGGCTGTTCACCCAGTGTACCAAGAGAACCGCAAGCAGCAAAAAGGTATTACGCATTAATTTAAACTTGAAGCGGCCGAAAATAACACATAATTAATGATGGTTAAAAGGTTGATAGTCAGGGTGTAAAGCAAAAGTTTTTCATCTTCTTGTTAATGGTTATGGCACTTACTACATTTGTTCGCTTACAGAGTAACTCATTGTAAGACGTGACAAGCGCTGAGCTTCAAGAATTTAAGCAACAATTTTATGCCTACCAGGCGTATGTACAAGAATTGCGCAATGAATTGGAAACAGCGAGAAAAGAGGCTGCAAGTTTGCGAACGCAATTGGCTGCCAAGCATGAAGAGATCACATTATTACATGAGCGGCTTCGTAACCGTGATGTTGCAGGTGCTGTAGTTGGTGGCAACAGTATTGCTGAAGTTGACGCGGCACGTGCAAAGATTACGGAGTTAATGCGGGAAATAGACAATTGTATTGCCCTGCTAAATGTGTAAACTATTTTGGATCATACACTCAAAATAAAAGTTAACATCTCCAACCGGACCTATCCGCTAACAATAAAGCGCGAAGAAGAAGAAGCTATTCGGTTGGCTGTTAAACATATAAATGAGGCTGTAAAGCGGTTTGAAGAACGCTATGCTGTACAAGATAAACAAGATGTATTAGCCATGTGTGCCTTGCAAATTGCTACCCAAAACGTACGTCAAAAACAGAAGTACGAAGAACACTCAGGGCAAGTAGAATCTTTATTAACAGAGTTAGGTCAAGCCATGAAAAGCGATTTAGCCTAACCACAGGTAGTTCTTTATAATCTAAAACCTGCATTAATTCAATATTTGCTAAACTCAACGCAAACCACGTTAGGCGTTTAACTCGGATTTTCTAGAGCATGCCGTTGCCGCATTATGCGGATAGACGGAAGGTCGAAATTGTCCGGTAAGCTCCGATCCTGTCTTACAGGAGTTTAGTCAATTCACGAATTAGTGCAGGTTTTTTTAATCTTAATTAAACATGACAGTAATGGTAATATTAATTATTGCAGTAGTGGCTTTGGCTGTAGGCCTGGGCATGGGGTATCTGCTATTTAAATCAGGGCTTAAAAAACAAGCCAAAGAGGTTATAGACGTGGCCAACAAAGAAGGCGAGGCTATAAAAAAAGACAAAATCTTACAGGCCAAAGAAAAGTTTCTCGAGCTAAAAGCAGAACATGAGAAGGTGATCAACAGGCGAGAGCAAAAGATGAATGAGCAGTACAACCGCTTAAAAGAGCGTGAGAGTAAAAATAGCCAGCAATACGAAGAGTTAAAGCGTAAAGAGCGTGATCTCCGCAAAGAAGAAGAAAAACTGAACCGTCTCATAGAGGTTAATGATAAGCGTGCAGAAGACCTTGACCGCGCCCACCGTAAGCAAGTAGAGCAACTTGAAGTTATTAGCCAACTATCTGCAGATGATGCCAAAGCACAATTGCAAGAGGCACTGCGCGATGAGGCGAAGCACGAGGCAGCCACTTTTATACAAACAACTATGGAGGAGGCGCGCTTAACGGCCAACCAAGAAGCGAAAAAAATAGTAATTCAGAGCATTCAGCGTTTGGCAACAGAACAAGCTGTTGAAAATGCAGTGTCTGTTTTTAACATAGAAAACGATGATGTTAAAGGGCGGATTATAGGTAGAGAAGGACGAAATATACGCGCACTAGAAGCCGCTACAGGGGTTGAAATTATCGTGGATGATACACCTGAAGCCATCATTCTCTCTTGCTTTGATCCGGTAAGACGGGAAGTGGCACGCCTAAGCTTGCATAGATTGGTTACGGACGGTAGAATACATCCTGCGCGAATTGAAGAGGTTGTAGGTAAAACACGCAAGCAAATTGATGAAGAGATCATAGAAACCGGTAAGCGCACGGCTATTGACCTGGGCATTCACGGTTTACACCCCGAGTTGATCAAGATGGTAGGGCGGATGAAGTACCGCAGTAGCTACGGACAAAATCTTTTACAGCACAGCCGCGAAGTTGCCAACATGTGCGCCATTATGGCAAGTGAACTTGGGCTGAACCCAAAACTTGCAAAAAGAGCCGGTTTATTGCACGATATTGGTAAATGTCCGCAAGAAGAAACCGATGCCCCACACGCCATTCTAGGTATGCAGCTGGCCGAGAAATACGGAGAGAAGCCCGAAGTATGCAATGCCATTGGGGCCCACCATGATGAAATAGAGATGACCACCTTAATCTCACCAATTGTGCAAGTTTGTGACGCCATTAGCGGAGCCCGTCCTGGAGCACGTAGGCAGATTGCTGAGAGTTATATGCAGCGTTTAAAAGAACTCGAAAATCTGGCGCTGAGCTTTGATGGTGTTACCAAGGCATACGCCATACATGCCGGCCGCGAATTACGCGTAATGGTTGAAAGCGAAAAGGTGAATGATGCCATTGCCGCACAGATTAGTTTTGATATCACCCAGAAAATTCAAAATGAAATGACCTACCCGGGTCAGGTACGCGTTACCGTAATACGTGAAACACGAGCTGTAAACGTGGCGAAGTAGGGTGGGATTAATTTAGAATCTAAAAGCTAAAATTTAAAAAGCCCACGGTTTCAACCGTGGGTTTTTTAATTAGTATATCCAGCCAACCAATCGCTGTACGATATTTTTCCCCTTTATGCACCAGACTATGACATAGAAGGCAGCACCATCTCCGCATTCCTGATAAATGTAGATGGTTTCGTTTGATTTGTACACTGCGCTCCTATTGTGTACGGTGCTGTATGCTCCAATCTCAAATGAGACATTGAAGAGATCATTCAGCAATTCATAAGGAACGTTTAACGTATGCCCTTTAAGATTGATGGTACATGCAGAAACGGCAGTTGAATTTTTTAGGCCGGTTTCCAGCCCGAAAGGCTCTTTGCCTGAGATGTGGTAGTAATGCTGAGTGGCGGTTGAATCCTTCTTTCGCTCAATTGCAGGAATGATGGAATACACGGCATAAGCTTCATCGTCATGGGCCTCTTTTAACTTTTCTAATGGCAAGAGCCGAGATTTGTGTATGTAGCCCGAAATGAAGGATGTTGAATCAGTGATAAATGAATATCGGCTTTGCGGAATTTCTACATAAACCCATTTCACCACAGAATCTTCAATAAAGTACCATTCACCGTTAATCTCAACTTCATCAAAATAAAAGAAGGCCTCATTACTTTTTACTTGATATATAATATCTGCATCAATACCAGGGGCTGCCCGCACATTAGTATACCCATCAGGGTCATTTATTATTGCCACCTGGCCATGTATATTTAATACAGAAAAACTGCACGCCAATAGTAAATTCAGTAGTTTCATCATGGCAATCTTAAGCGTTATCAAAAAATAAAAAAACCCGCTGCGCTTACAACGGGTTTACTGTTTATACCTCTTGTCCTTTTAACATCTTGTTCCAATATAGATAGGGGAGGCCATATTTCTTAAGCATCCAAAGGCGCCAATGCTCTTTGCTGCTGTCAAATACAAACATCTGTTTGAGTTTAGGGTCTGGTGTAAAGTTACCTTCATAATCAAACTCCGCTAAAACCATTTTGCCAAAGCCAGTAACCAATGGGCACGAAGAATAACCATTGTATTGTTTTTTGCTGAGATCCTTGTGGTCTAATAACCGTAATAAATTCTCTATCAATACGGGAACTTGTTTACGAATTGCCGCACCTGTTTTTGCCGTAGGTAATGCAGCAACATCACCAAGCCCAAAAACATTGGCGTAACGCTTATGCTGAAGCGAATGGATATCAACATCTAACCATCCGCCCTCATTAGCCAAAGGAGATTCACTTACAAATTTTGGAGCTACTTGTGGTGGCGCTAAATGTAACATGTCATAAGGCACATCTATATATGAGAGCCCTGAGAGCTTTTCTTGTAATTCATTATTCTCATTAATCACACATTCATTCCCGCCAGGATTTACCCATTGAAAAGTGACAATTTGGTTAGCACTGTCAATTTTAATTGGCGCATAATGTGGCCTAAAATGAATACCATAGCGCGCAATAACGTTGTTGAGGGTGTCTGCAACTTTTTTAACGCCAAAGATTACGCCTCCAGGTGTTGCAAAAATCACATTGGCATCAATATGATTTTTCTTAAAATAATCGGCTGCTAAATAGGCTATTTTTTGTGGTGCACCGCCACACTTGATGGGTGTTGTAGGTTGGGTAAATAATGCGTTGCCACCTTTAAATTTCTTAATAACATCCCAGGTGTGTTCTGGATTGGTGTAGTTGCTGCATACGTTGCCCTTATCAAGGGCTTCTTCTAAGCCTTCAATTAAATGTGGCGCCATGATTAATCCGGGGCTTACCACTAAAAAGTCGTATGTAAAAGTACCGCTGGCGGTAGTTTCTACCGCGTTGTTTTCTGGGTCTAAGCGACTGGCAAAATCTTTGATCCACGTTACCCCATCGGGCATAACCGATGCCATAGAGCGCTTTGTATTCTCCATGTTGTAAGTGCCTGCACCCACAAGGGTCCATGCTGGTTGGTAGTAATGCGTGTCTGCAGGCTCAATGATTGCAATGTCAAGCCCTTTGCGCTTTTTTTGTAATGAAGCAGCGGTCATAATGCCGCCAGTTCCTCCTCCAATAATGAGGAATTGGTAGTGATTTTTCATGGCGTTTGTTTTTTTAAACAGGGAAAAAGTAGTGGTCTTGAGATGTACATTATGTGACGGTTATCACATAATTAAAAATGTTTGATCAAATAGTTGCCTGGTTAACAAGCTTTTATTTAAAACAATTTGTCATTTATACGACATGAACCTTCGTCTCGAAATCTCACACTTATTTTGCCCAAGCCATTTTATGCTGCTATAGCTGCGCGAATTGAGGCCTTATGCTGAGAAAAGGTATAATGGAAGGAAATTAAAATTTTCTCTGCATTTTTTTTTGGGTGAGCGCGCCTCCAGCGGCAGCACCGAGGCCTGTAACAATTCCACCCAAAACAACAGTGATAATAATTAAGTAAGTGCTAGAAGGCAAACCAATGAGCTGGGCCATTCTGCTGGGCAAGTCACTTGCTGAACCTTGTTCTAAAAGCATTAACTGTAGAGCCCACAAAAGCGTACCACTAAAAAAACCGATAAGTAGGGCGCGCCATTGATGAGCCACTATAAGTCCACCAAAAAATCCGGCAGCAATGATGAGGTACCAAGGGCCAAAAGCGGTGAATAACCAACCAAGAAATGGTATTAATAGGAGTGCAATTGCATTTTTCATAGTTAAGGAGCGGGATTAAATTGCGTGGTAGCTATTGGATTTGCATAGTTGAGGGTACTGGGTGAGGCGTATAAATCTAGCTCAATGTAATTGCCAGCGGCCCAAGGCGCAATCCAGTTAACATAATAAGCACTTCCAGGATTGCCGCTTTGCCCACCCGGGTAAATGCCCCAGGCTTTCACGGCACCTGGTTTAAGTTCTACAATTTGTCGCCAGCTAGGCCCGTGCGTTTGTGATGTGGCATTCACAATGCCATGATTACCGCCAATGTCCACATTTTTTACGCTTAATGCTTCTTGTCTTGTTAAATGGGTTACACGGGTAGCCTTATAAGCAGCCCAATTAAAAGTGCTGGATGCGTGGTTGTTTTTCCATGTGTTTATTTCTGCAATGGCCTTTTTATAGGCAGCCTGCAGCAGCATTGTCGCATTCTCAGTAATCTCGGTAGAGTCAATATCCCACCACTGTAAATCTGGTTGTGTTTTTAATAACATAAATGTGCGATAGGTGCTTGGCGGAGTCATTACTTTTTCTGTGCCTCTAAGTTCGTCCCACGCGAGTTCTAATACCGCATCTCGCCAAGCGTCATAATAAGCGGGTGCTGCTCTTTCTGCATCAGCCATATAATTCCAATTAATCAAGGCTTCAAATGCCGATTTCTCATCAGGTGATAAGCTGCTGAATTTCAATTCGGCAAGCCAAGCCATCAAATTTTCAGCGGCTTCAAGGTTGTAATTATCGCCTTGTAGGGCCATCATATCGTTTACAGTAACGGCACTATCAGCCGCTAATACCTGATTAATACGTCTGTTGCGGTAACTTTCCCATTGGCTCGCTGCAATAAAATAGGGGTAGGTGCTGTCTACCGGATATTGATTGGCACTGCTGATAAAGCCACGCTCAGGATTAAATTGATTTACATTTTGCCAAGCGGGGATATAGGTGTTCCAAGCATTTTGGCGTTTGCTGCCATCACGTAAAAACACGCCTTCATTGGTATTGCGAGCTAGATATTTGCCTTGCACACGTATGCCAATGGTGCCTTCAACATCGGCATAAATAATGTTTTGTGCAGGGCTGTGAAAATGATTTGTCGCATTCATATAATCTTCTAAATCGCTGCCATGATTTAGCCCAATGAGTGCAATGGCTACCTCGCTAGGCTCTTGTCCAATCCAGCGATAGGCCCAGCCAGTTGCGCCTTTTGATTTAAGTTCGCTGTGGTTGGCAATGATACCAAAGGGCGAAAGACGAAGCGTGTCGAAAATAGAATTCTCTCCTTTAACCTTAATTTCTTCAATGTTGATTTCAAGTTGTTCAGGTTTTCCATCTACCAGAATTGCAGTGTGCCGGTCATCTGCATAGGTAACTTCATACCAGTCTACCAAGTCGCGTTGCGCATTGGTAAAGCCCCATGCAATACGTTCATTAAAACCAATAACAATGCCTGGCGTACCGGGTAAACTGGCCCCCATCACATTTTGGTCTGAGCTGTTTAGGTGTACCAAAAACCACAATGAAGGTAAGTTTAAACCTAAATGTGGGTCATTGGCCAGCATGGCATAACCTGAAGCAGATTTTTGTGGACTAACCGCCCAATTGTTTGAGCCATTGTCTGGATTTGGCTGGGCTTCTTCGCGCAAGCCGGCTGGCGCAGTAATGGCATCAGTTGCTGCTGTTTTATTTTTTAATGGAGGAAATTGCCATAAACCTGGTGCGTTTACAATAGGCTCTGTTTGGTCATCTGGTCCACCAAAGAGTAACTCCCACGCTTCAAAGCCAAAAGCCTCTAAAAAATTTGTATTAGCAATATCATCACTAACCGTATTGAGTTGATTCGCCATGTATTCTAACAGCAGTGCACTTTTTAGTGGACTCCAAGGTTCTAGCTGCATATCTAGCAATTTATACTCTAAGGGTAATGTGCGGGCGTTTAAAGTTGCCATGTAGGCGTTCACGCCATCCGCGTAACGCGTAAAAGCAACAGCCGTTAAAGAATCGCGCATACTAGCTTCTAAACTGCGCTGCGCCCCAATGAGCATTCCTTTTCTGCGCATGGCTTTGTCAAAATCTATGGCCGCAGCACCAATAACCTCACTAATCCTGCCGGAGGCTGCACGGGTTTGAAAATCCATTTGCCAGAGGCGCATGCTGGCGGTGATGTAACCTTGAACAAAGTAGAGGTCTGCATCATTTTCAGCAAAAACATGTGGCACCATCGTACTGTCCCAAATTACTTCTACTGGGGCCGATAGCTGTGCGCTAACGGCTGCCGGAAATTCTGGTTTAGCAGGTTCCATTTGCTGCCAAAATCCATGCGTGGGGCTTAGTAGATAACCCAGTGCTGGTATGTTTCCTTGTTGATTATTGAGTAAATAGGCAGACACGATTGCTAGGATTGTCCAGATCCAAAATGAAATTTTTCGCATGCTAGTCAAAGATTATCACCTCGTCCAAGATAGGAATTAACATCTTTGTGTCATTGTTAATCGATATTTTATGAAACGAATTCTTATACGCATTGTGTTGGTAGGTTTTGCCGTACTGATGGTTGCGTTGCTCATTTTGCAATATGCCACATATAGTGAAGGTACACGTGCGGGGGTTGTTATAAAGATTAGCAAAAAGGGCTACATCTTTAAAACGTGGGAGGGTCAGCTAAACTTGCAAAGTTTTGGAGCTGCTAACCCTAAAAATGCTTTTGAAGAAGTTTTTTCCTTTTCTATTGAGCGCGGAGATACAGCAACATACAACCTGCTGCAAGAGGTATCTTTAACCGGAGAGCGCGTTAACTTGCATTATGAAGAGAAGTATGCTTCATTGCCTTGGAAGGGCGAAACACGCTATTTTGTTACGGCTATTGATCGCCTAAAAAGGGATTGAACTTATTTTAAAAATGGTGGTGGATAATGCTCTACGTATGCCTAAAAATTAGGCAATTGGGCTACGTATTTTATTGGTTAGGCAACGTGCGATCTACAAATCGCAAATCCAAAAGATTCAGGCTATTGCCCTCTAGCCCGGTTATATTTTTTGGGTGGATGCGTACAACTTCATCGTAATACAACGGAACAATTGGTGCATCATCTATAATCATCCGATCTAACTGTTGATACGTGGCTATGCGTTCTTCTGCCACTGTACTGCTGCGGGCAAGCGTGTATAAAGAATCAAAAACGGGGTTAAAATAGCGGCTGTAGTTCGGGCCGTTCGGACTGCGATTTGGGCTATAGAACAAGCTCAGGTAATTTTCGGCATCAGGATAGTCTGCAATCCAGCTAGCCCTAAAAAAGTTAAGAGTGCCTTGTGCCTTTTGTTCGCGGAGGTTTGCCGGGGGCACCACATCTACAATAATATTTAGGCCTAATTTGCCTAGCTCACTTTGGATGTATTCACAGAGGTCGCGATAGTTTGCAACCGTGGTAAGTGTAATGGTAGGTACATCGCCCGAATCAGCTCTTATGGCCTCTAAAAGCATTTTTGCACGTTCTGGCGCATATGCGTAGCCTTCGCCACTAGCTGTGCCGGGCAAGCCATAAGGAATAATGCCACCATCTGCTGCTCTGCCAATGGTATTGCGCAAATAAGCCATCATTGTTTTACGGTTAAAACCCATGTTAATGGCTTGCCTTAGGCGTATATCCTGCTGAATACCTTTTCCTGCGGTATCTACATTAAATATCAAGTATTCTGTATTGAGATAAGGCAGTTTAGACAGTGTAAATGCTTTCGCATAGCGTTCTTTTAAGGTGCCGTTGGCGGTAATGATTTCGTCTTTATAGGCAGCATCTAAGCCAGAAATCAAATCAATATTCCCCTTTAAAAATTCTAAAAAAGAGGCTTGGGGGTCGGTAATAAAAGATACGGCAACGCCATCAAGGTAGGGCAGCTGCTTGCCCGCGCTGTCACGCTCAAAATAAGCTTCATTCTTGCGAAATACCAACTTTTCGTTTCTATGCCAAGCCACAAACCGAAATGGACCAGTACCAACAGGGTTTTCGTTGAACGCGCTGCCATAAGCATCAATAGCCTCTTTAGGCACTATGCTACAATATTTCATGGTAAGCACCCCTGCAAAGGGCGCAAAGGCGTGTTTAAGCGTTATGTTGACCAAAGTGTCATTATCTGCCCAAATGCTATCTACATCCTGTAGAACCCATTTACCAGGCGAGGCCACCTCAGGGTTGCGTAGGCGGTTTAAAGAAAAAACAACATCCGCAGCCCGTACGGGCCTTGTGCTATCTGGGCCGAAACATGGGTTTTTATGAAAATAAACATCGTTTCGTAGTGTAAACTGATAGTGCAAACCGCCTTTGTTAATGGTGTAATGCTTGGCTATGCATGGTGAAATTTGCATGTTGTTATCCATTTGCAATAACCCATTAAACAATTGGTGGGTGGCCCAAATAGAGCTCAAATCACGTGCAAAAGCAGGGTCTAGGCTGTTGATGCCGCCTGCTTGGTTGTAGCGAAAGATTTTTTTGTCTGGATGTTCATGCGTTTGGGTACAGCGCCAAAACGTACATAACACTAAAAGAGTAAACACATAACGCATGGGGCGAAAATACCCGAAATCAAGATAGATTACATTGTATCTAAAATATTATGCCCGAATCAAAAATGTTTATCTCAGTTTGTAGCCTAAAGGCTTAAACGTTTTCCAGAGTGCTTACTCTGCTTTAAAGGCGCGGATGTTATATGTAAACGTGAACATGATGTACTGCTCTAAAACAAGTGTTTGTACATCTTGCACAAAGCTTTCTGTAACATTTCTGGCAATGCTTCTATTTTGGTTGAGGATGTCAAAAACCCGCAAGCTTATTTCACCCTGCTGATTTTTGAAGAGCTTTTTGCCCAAACTGGCATTTAACAAGGCGAAATTTTGGTTAAAGGCTTCATCAAGACCAGTATACCACTGGTGCGTGAAGTTGGTGCGAAAAACGACACCTCGCCAAAAAATATAGGTGAGGCCGGCAGAAATAGTTTGTACATAAAAGTTGTTATTACGCTCTGGCTGAAGCGAGTTGTACACCAAATTAATATTGGCTGAAATGCCCACGTTAAAGTCTATTTTATCACTAAAATTACTTGCAAGGTTTAGCCGTTGCGAAATGCCGTAGGTCTGTGAGATGTTATCTTGGTTGTTTATAAGCCCTGGTGTACGACTAAAATTTAGGCCAGTGCTGATGTCTAAATTGCTTAACAATGCAGCTACAGGCAGGCCCCAAGTGGCTTCTCCACGTAAGTTGTAAAAACCATCAAGGTTTACGGGGTAGCTTAACTGTGCACCTTGTGGTAAGATTACACCATCTGCTAATGTCGTATCTCTTTGCGTGACCAATGTGGCGTTGGTAATGTAATTGTTAATCTGACGGGCATAGAGGTAAGCGTTAAAATTGGTGCCTTTTTCAAGATTGCTGCTACCATAACGCACAACCAACCGATTGCCAAAACTCTGATTTAAGGCAGGGTTACCAACGGTTAGCTGTAATGGATTGCTATTGTTTACAACATCTTGTAGCTGTGTTACAGAGGGCGCATCTGTACTGGCGCGGTAATACATGCGTAGGTTTTTTTGCCTTGAAATGCTGTAGCGTAAAAAAGCATAAGGTTGTATGTTTTGAAAAACGCGATTAATCTCGCCCGTGCGCGGAAATTGTAAATCGCTGGTTAGGGTTGCATATTGATATTCTGCACCGGTGCCGAGGTTAAGTTTTTTGGTGTTAAAGCGATAGGTAAGGCCAAACTCATGCTCTTGATACACGCTGGTAAACACATTGCTAACATTGCTATCTAGGCTAACCCGCAAGCCAGAATCTGGGTCAATGTTGTAGGTTTCGCGGTTGGCATCATCATAGTTTAAATCATAATCATAAGAAAGTTGTAATTGGCTGCGGGCGCTCAAAGGCTCTGTATAACGCGTTCTGGTACTCACGTTTAGGCTTTTGCTCAAGGGCAGGCCTTCTTGGGCAAGGGTATCTGTTTCAATAGTTGCCCGGTAAAAGGTGTTGTTGGCAAATAGGTTGGTGCTGCCTTCATTGGCAGAGGCATTACCTCTTACATTAAATGAAAGCGTTCTACCTTCTTTACCAAAGCGGTGCATCCATAATAGGTTACTCCCAATGTTGTAACCGCTTAGGTCGTTCGTAAAAATATTATCAGAAGTGTTAATGGGATTATTTGCCTCTGTAGTTGTGATAGCCTGATTAATAAATGAGCTGTTATTTTGTTGTAGGCTGGCAGAGGGGGTGAAGATAAATTGATTTTTTGCTGAGGGTTTGTACTCCATACGCAAGTTAAACCGGTGATTGAGATTGGCCCCACTGCCCGTTGCCGCACTGCTGTAAATTTGATTTGAGGTGTCGGTTACAAAGTTGATTTGGTTGATGAACTGTTGGTTTTCATTTACTGTGCGATTCAAGAAATAGCTCGTGTTGAGTTTAAATTTTTCGCCCCACTGATTGCTATAATTTACACCGAATGAATGGGTTGTATTTATACCGCTTTGATTGCCAACAGCAAAATCATTCGGGTCACTATCTACACTTGGGCCTCTGCGCCAACGGCCACCACCACCGGCATTCTGACTTGTACCCACAACACCAAGCAAATCTTCATTACCGAAATTTTGTTGGTTGATGTTGTTGCTCATCCCAATAATAGAAAGGCGCGATGCATCTTTGAAGTTATTCACATTTCCGCCAGCCTCATACCGATCTGCACTGCCATAGCCAGCAAATGCACGTCCGAAAGTGCCGTTTCTAAATGATGGTCTTGTGATAATATTTATGGTTTTTTCTTCTTCGCCATCATCAAACCCAGTAAATTGAGCTTGATCTGTTCGCCTGTCAAAAATTTCTATTTTTTCTATGGCTTGGGCTGGTAGATTCTTAAGTGCGGCTTGCGGATCTTCCCCAAAAAACGGTCGTCCATCTACCATAACACGCCTTACTTGCTCGCCTTGAGCCTTTACTTGACCATTGCTCACTTCAACCCCAGGAATTTTCTTGATTAAATCTTCTGCCGTAGCATCAGGATTTGTTTTATACGCATCAGCGTTAAATTGCGTGGTATCGCCTTTCATTACCGCCCGTTGTTGCACACCCGTTACTTCTACTTCAGTAAGAAGCTGTGCAGCTGTAGAAAGAGCAATGGTATCTAGAGATGTAACACGTTGCTCTAGCCGAAGTGAAATTGTTTTAGAGGCATAGCCAAGACTACTCAACTGCACGTATATACCGCGATTTTGAAGGCTGGCTAAAACAAAAACACCATCACCATTGGTAAGCGTGCTTTGCGCGTTATTGCTATCTAACTTGGCAATAGCTGTAACGGCAACACCAGGTAGCGGTTCTTTGGTTTCAGCATCAATAACGGTACCCCTTATTACAAAGGGCTGCGCGGTTATTGTTACACTAAAAAGTAAAAAAGCGAGGTAAAGTAATGTTTGCTTCATGGGGATTTTTGAGGTGTATGAAAAACACAGCACCAGCCGTATTGTTTGCTGCGCAAGATTACAACCTAATTTTATGAGATAGATGAGAATTGAATGAAATCATTTCTCCTGTGCTACCTTGCATCGTACATTTGGACTTCTGTATAAAAACCCCACCGCTATGGCTAAAAACCTATTCGCAGAATTTGCCAGTTCTTCCTATAATGATTGGCACCAACAAGCATTAAAAGATTTAAAAGGTAAACCTGCTGATGTGTTACAGCAGACTTTGCGAGATGGCACGCCAATACAGCCTTTGTATACGGCAGATACCACTAATACACCAGCCGGTCAGCCTTGGCCAGAAAATGAAGGTTGGGTAACACTTGAAGAAATTGTAGTTACAGATGAAGAAAAAGCCAATAAGCAGGCTTTAGAAGCCTTAAATCGCGGTGCAAATGGCTTGTTGTTTTATGTATTTGATGAGGTCATGCTCTCTGTTTTGTTGCGCGATGTTTTGATGCAGCACATCTCCATTCATTTTGTGGTAGCTGGTGATGCACAACGCGTTTTACACATGTGGGTGGCAGAAGCTAAGCAAAGAGGCTTGGCGCTTGAACTGCTAAACGGTAGCATTGATATAGACCCGATTGCGCATGCTGCACGCACCGGCAACTGGCATGCATCTCCAGAGGAAGATTTTACCAACCTTGTGAAGTTGTTAGAAAACACGCCGCCAAACATCCGCTCTTTAAGCATAAACAATGCATTATTTGCAAATGCAGGTGCAACTCCTGCACAGCAACTTGGCATAGCGCTGGCCCATGCGCATGAGTACCTACTTCGCGCGGGCTTTAGTCGTGCTTCTAGTGTTTGTTTAAATATGGCTATAGGTGCTGAGTACTTTCCTGAAATAGCCAAATTTAGAGCTATGCGCAGGCTGTGGGCATTTTTATTGGCGCAATATGAGGCGCAAGAGGAGCCCTTATACCTAAGTACCGAAACAGGCATTCGCAACAAAACCATATATGACCCGTGGGTAAATATGTTACGCAGTACCAGCGAAGCCATGAGTGCCGTAATTGGAGGCTGCGATGCATTGCTGCTCCGTAGCTATGATGCAACGTATCGGACGCCAAAAACATTGGGAAACCGTGTTGCGCGAAACCAACAATTGGTGCTTGCCTATGAGAGCTATTTTGGGCGCGTAAATGACATGGCTGCGGGTAGTTATTTTATAGAAGCGCTTACCGAAGAGCTGGCAGAAGAAGGATGGCGGGTATTTAAAGAGATAGAAGCTTTAGGGGGATTAATTGAAGCGCTCCAAAGTGGTTATGTTCAAGATATTATTGAAAGGGCCGCAGAGGAAGAGCAGGATATGTTTGATGCAGGAAAACTTCCACTCCTAGGTACAAGTATTTTCCCAAATAAGTCAGAGAATATGACATCCGAAGTCACCCATCCGCTTTATGCACTTGAACCGCAAGAGCCACTAACCATTCGTCCGGTTGTTCCGAATCGCTTATCGGAAAAGCTGGAACGTGCCCGTTTGGCCGAAGAACAAAAAAACGACTAGATCACCCAAAAAGAAAAGTAATGCGCAAGTCATTTCACGATATTCAGTACACAGCACCCAAAACCCAAGTCAAGGCACCCAAAACAGCCTTTACAGCGCCTGAGCAGATTGAAATAAAATCAAGATACACGGCCAGTGATATAAAGCCGT
>CAYQDW010000026.1:28760-34322 GCA_964416385.1 uncultured Cryomorphaceae bacterium
GCGCCTGAGCAGATTGAAATAAAATCAAGATACACGGCCAGTGATATAAAGCCGTTGGGGCATTTGAATTTTACCGCAGGATTGTCTCCGTACCTACGCGGCCCATATAGCAGCATGTATGTTGTGCGGCCGTGGACGATTAGGCAATATGCCGGTTTTAGTACAGCAGAAGATAGCAATGCGTTCTATAAGCGCAACCTTGAAGCAGGGCAGAAAGGGCTTTCTGTGGCTTTTGATTTGGCCACACACCGCGGTTATGACAGCGACCATCCGCGTGTGGTAGGCGATGTAGGCAAAGCAGGTGTGGCCATAGATTCTGTGGAGGACATGAAGATCCTTTTTGATCAAATTCCGCTCGACCAAATGAGTGTGAGCATGACCATGAATGGCGCTGTAATTCCGATCATGGCATTTTATATTGTAGCTGCCGAAGAGCAGGGCGTCAAGCCGGAGCAGCTTTCCGGCACCATTCAAAATGATATTCTGAAGGAGTTCATGGTGCGCAATACTTACATCTATCCGCCAAAACATAGCATGCGCATTATTGCGGATATTTTTAAATACGCCAGCCAGAACATGCCGAAGTTTAACAGCATCAGCATAAGCGGCTACCACATGCAAGAGGCGGGCGCTACGGCCGATATAGAACTTGCTTATACCCTGGCAGATGGTTTGGAATACATCCGCACCGGCATTGCAGCGGGTATGGACATAGACACCTTTGCTCCTAGACTTTCATTTTTTTGGGCCATTGGCATGAACCATTTTATGGAAATTGCCAAGATGCGCGCTGCGCGGATGTTATGGGCGAAGTTGGTGAAACAATTCAACCCAAAAAACCCGAAGAGCATGGCGCTGCGTACGCACTGCCAAACCAGCGGCTGGAGTTTAACAGAGCAAGACCCATTTAACAATGTAGCCCGTACGTGCATCGAGGCTATGGCAGCAGCCTTTGGCGGCACACAAAGTTTGCATACCAATGCCTTGGATGAGGCTATAGCCTTGCCAACAGATTTCAGCGCACGTATTGCCCGAAACACACAAATTTTTATTCAGCAAGAAACCGGCATTACAAAAACGGTTGACCCATGGGGTGGCAGCTATTATGTAGAAAGCCTTACAGATGAAATCGCACAACGTGCGTGGACCTTGATCGAAGAAGTGGAAGAACTCGGTGGAATGACCAAGGCAATAGAAGCCGGCATACCCAAAATGCGCATAGAAGAAGCAGCGGCCCGCAAGCAGGCGCGCATTGATAGCGGCCAGGATATAATCGTGGGCACCAATGCCTTTAGATTAGAGAAAGAAGACCCGATTGATATTCTTGAAGTAGATAACACCGCGGTGCGCCTTAGCCAAATTGAACGCTTGAACAACATTCGCGCTACACGCGATGCCAAAGCCGTGAAAAGTGCATTAGATGCTATTGCCGATGCCGCAAAGAACGGCACCGGCAATCTGCTTGAACTGGCAGTAAACGCAGCCCGGGTGCGTGCAACGTTGGGCGAAATCAGTGATGCGATGGAAACAGCTTTTGGCCGCTATAAGGCCGAAATTCGTAGCATTGCAGGTGTGTATTCTCAAGAAATAAAAGACGATAGCCAGTTTGCCCATGCGCGGCAGTTGGCCGATCAATTTGCAGAAATTGAAGGCCGCAGACCGCGCATCATGGTAGCAAAAATGGGGCAGGACGGTCACGACCGCGGTGCCAAAGTGGTTGCCACCAGTTTTGCCGATCTGGGCTTTGATGTGGATATCGGTCCGCTTTTCCAAACCCCGGAAGAAGCCGCCAAACAAGCCGTAGAAAATGATGTGCACATTTTGGGTGTGTCATCTTTGGCTGCCGGCCATAAAACACTCGTGCCGCAAGTCATAGAAGAATTGGCCAAACTGGGCCGTGAAGATATTTTGGTGGTGGTTGGTGGTGTTATTCCCCACCAGGATTACCAGTTTTTATACGATGCCGGTGCCGCAGCCATTTTTGGTCCGGGCACGGTAATTGCCAATGCAGCCGCCAAAATTTTGGAGGTGATGATAGATTTACGGAGATAAAATTTGCCTCAGAAAAGCCCTTCCTCAAGCAAAACATGAAGCAACATCAAAAAATATCTATTCGCTTTTTTAATGACAGGGAAGTGCATAAAAGCAGTTATGATGAAAACCGCCTGTGGCGCATACACCAGTGGCCGGATGGCAACTTACTGGCCACGGGCAGTTTAGAATGGTGGGATAATCGTCCGCCCCATGTGCCGCATGACCATGTTTGGCTGCTTAGCCTGGATAGCAATGGTTGCCTGGCACCTAACAACTGCGGGGTGCTAAGTATACCCGAAGAACCCTGGCCAGAAAAAGAAGCTGGTTTTTTGGTTTATCCCAATCCGGCAGATGAGATACTCAATCTATATGTTCCGGAGCTTAATGGGCAAACAATGCTTTTCTTATATAATATTCATGGCCAAATGGTACACAATCAAACGCTTGATTTTCTACAAGGCCTTGCCCGGGTACAACTGCCCGCAAACTTGCCAAAAGCAAGCTATTTGCTAAGGCTAAAAACCGAAACAGGCGAATACAACCGTAAATTAATAGTGCATTGAATCCTGACGCGAATAGCATTTTAATTTCTGTTTTGATCACAATTTTGGCGATAGCCGTGTTGTCGTAGTAATCCTCATCACGTAGACCGAATCTTAATTAGTGATCTTTGCCTAACAATTCTAAATATTACTAAACGATGAGTTACTATATGCATAAGGCTCTTTCCGCCAATACAATGGATGAAGCCATAGAAAAAGTAAGCGCAGCCCTGAAAGAGCAGGGTTTTGGTGTGCTAACAACCATTGACATGAAAGCCACATTAAAGGCTAAGATTGATAAGGATATTGAACCGTATACCATTTTGGGTGCTTGCAACCCGAAGTTTGCCAGTCAGGCCTTAGAGAAGGAGAACAACATTGGTGTGTTTCTGCCTTGCAACGTGTTGGTAAAGCAAACCAAGTCAGGTTTTGAAGCCGTGGCGGTAGATCCTGTTGCCAGCATGGTAGCCATTGATAATGCAGAGCTACATGCATTTGCGGCTGAGGTAAAGAACATGCTCCAATCAGCGCTAACAAGTCTCAATTAATAAACATCGGCACTAAGGCGCAGTAATGTGCGGCCAGGTGTTTACTTTGTAGCCTTGATTCGCGCCTAAAAATGAAAGCCCGTTTGTTCTATTATTTGCTGGTAGTGCCCGTTTCGGTGCTACCCTTGCCTGTATTGTGGGCCTTTGGCCGGGTGTTTCTATTCGTTTTTTACAATGTTTTCGGTTACCGCAAGACCGTTGTTGCGGAAAATATTGCGCGTTCTTTTCCAGATTTATCGCCTGAGCAACGGGCAGAAATACAGCGCAAGTTTTACCGGCATCTGGGCGATATGTTTGCAGAAGGGGTGAAGGGCTATACCATTTCTAAGAAGAATGTGCTAAAGCGCTTTTCATTCACCAACCCCGAAATTATTGAAGACTACTACAAGCAGGGGAGAAGCGTGTTATTGGTTGGTGCCCATTACAATAACTGGGAGTTTCTGGTGCTTTCTCTGGATTTGCACTTTAGTCAACAGGGTACAGGTGTGGGACAGAAAATATCCAGCAAAAGCTTTGGTGCCATGATGGAAAAAACCCGCGCCCGCTTTGACATGGAGGTTTGGACCAATGAAAATGTGCGCCAAAACATTGAATATTATCAACAGGCCAAAGAACCTTTCGTTTGTTTATTACTGGCAGACCAATCGCCAAAAGATCCGCAAAAAGCCTTCTGGATGCGGTTTTTAAATCAAGATACCCCGGTGATCTTCGGGCCAGAATACCTGGCAAAGAAATATGATATTCCTGTGGTGTATTATACGGTTGCCAAAGTTAAACGCGGTGTGTATCGCGCAACGCTTATTCCCATAACCAGTTCGCCCACCACAGAGCCTGATGGGGAAATTACTTACCGGCATGCCAAGATTCTAGAGCAGGAGATTATTGCTAAACCAGAGTTTTGGTTATGGAGTCACAGACGTTGGAAACACGCTAAGCAAGCAAAAGGCAAACAAATAAGGGCTTAATGGTTGGCTTGAGATGCGCGTTATTCGGGTTCAACAATGGGGTTGTGATCAAACTCATTTTCTGCACCATGCGCAAGTTGTTTCAGCTTTTTAACAAATAGCAATACTAAAAGGCCAAACACAAAGCAAAAAACAGCAATGGCCGTAAATACGGCAAACTCTCCCGCTGTTTGTGCTGCTTCACCTAGTAAGCCTGCAACCTTATTACCCACCCCAGTTACGGCAAAATAAGACCCCATTAATAGGCTGGCATAACGTGCCGGGGCAAGTTTGGTAATAAAAGAAAGCACCACAGGACTAATGCTTAACTCAGCAATAACGTGTAGCAAATAAGCAGCAAATAACCAATTAACGTTGGCTAGCGCATTTTCACTCTCTAGTACTTCTAATGCTGCACCCATAAGCACAACAAAACCTAAACTCATAATTATTGAGCCAACACCCATTTTAAAAGGGGATGATGCTTCAAAATTCTTTTTACGCCAAATATTCCAAAGCCAAGCCATTGGTACGCCAAAAAGAACAACATAGAAAGCATGTAAGCTTTGAAAGTAACTCGCGGGAATTTCCCATCCCCAAACTACGCGATGTACAGAATTTTTAGCGAAGAGATTCATCAGACCACCAGCTTGTTCATAGGCCGCCCAAAAAACCATTACAATGGCAAAGCTTAAAAACATAACGGTGAGTCTATCTTTTTCAATTTTGGTGAGTGGTGTTTTTGTAATGTTGGTTGTTTTAGTGTTATTCTGTAAAATATCACCCACACCTTTGAGATGTTTCCAACCAAAAACATAAAAAATTTGACCGAGAATCATCCCAAATCCTGCAAGCGAAAATCCCAAATGCCAATTAATGATCTCACCAAAATAGCCCACCAAAAGCGGTGCAGTTAATGCGCCAATGTTTATGCCGATGTAAAAAATTGTGAAACCGGCATCGCGTTTTGCATCGCCAGTTTTATATAATCCGCCTACCATTGTACTAATATTAGGTTTAAGCAAGCCTACACCAGTCACAATCAGCGCTAATCCGCCATAAAATGCAGAAAGGTTGTTAATGGCAAGAGTAAATTGCCCCGCTGCTATAAGTATGCCGCCCAATAAAACACTTTTCTTTTGCCCTAAAACGCGATCTGCAATTAAGCCGCCAGGAATACTCATAAGGTAAACCATCATGGTATACCAACCATACAATTCTAAGGCACTGCCATTGTCCCAACCTAAACCAGGATTCTGTTCATCCGTTTTAGCTGTTAGGTACAGCACCAAAATAGCACGCATGCCATAATAGGAAAAGCGCTCCCATAGTTCTGTAAAAAAGAGTACATAAAGACCTACGGGGTGGCCAAAGATTGTTTTTTGCTGTTGCATGTTTGGAGAACTAAAAATGTACATGGGCTAAAATAGGAAAGTTGCTGTTGGGCACATTTATTTTTTGAACTAGCCTAAAAAGTATGTAAAAACCAAAGAC
>CAYQDW010000027.1:0-34037 GCA_964416385.1 uncultured Cryomorphaceae bacterium
AAGGATTAGGGATGAAGGATTAGGGATGAAGGATTAGGGATGAAGGATTAGGGATGAAGGATTAGGGACTATGGACTATGTACCATGGACTAAGGGTTACAACCCATCTTTATAAACCAATCAACCTTTTAGCCAGTCAACCAATAAGCCAGTCAACTATAAAGTTTAAAATTTACTTCGTCTTGGCCTTTCTTCTGCGTTCTAGTTCGCGGTTTATCAAGGTAAGTTCACGTCCGGTTTGGCCGGCAACGCTGGTATTTTCTTCTGCTCTTCTAAACAGATATGGCATAACATCCTCTACCGGGCCAAAAGGCAGATACTTAACCACATTGTAACCGGCATGTGCCATGTTAAAGCTGATATTATCACTCATGCCATAAAGCTGCGAAACATATACGCGTTGATCTTTTTTATCTAGCCCGTTGGCATTCATTAAAGTTGCTACCAATTGAGAACTGGTTTCATTATGTGTGCCAATCACACAATTACAAGCATCTATATTTTCAATCAAAAATGTAATGGCGGCATCATAGTCTTGATCACAGCTTGCCTTGTTTGGTTGAATAGGGTCTTTATAGCCCATTTCTTTCGCGCGTTCGCGCTCTTTTTCCATGTACGCGCCACGCACAATCTTCACACCAAAATGATAGCCTTGTTCACGGGCTTTTGCAACACTCGTCTTGATATATGCCAATCTATCCCAACGGTAAAGCTGCGCTGTATTGTAAATTAGAGCACGTTCACGGTTATATTTAGCCATTAATTCTTCAACCAAATTATCTACGGCTTGTTGTATCCAACTCTCTTCGGCATCTACCAATACGGGGATGTTTACAGCCGCAGCGGCCTCTGCAATTTCAGTATAACGCTGCCGCACGGTTTGCCATTCTTGTTTTTCTTTCTCTGAGAGGGCTTGCCCAGTACTCACTTTTTCATAAAGTGCCAATCTGCCTAAGCCACTCGGTTTAAAAACACCAAAGGGGATGCCGGGGTTGGTTTTGGCATACTTTAGCGTTGCGATGGTCATGTTTTTGGTGCGGTCAAAATCGGCTTCACTTTCTTTGCCTTCAACAGAGTAATCTAAAATAGCACTCACATGTTGGTTGTGTAAAGCCGCGATGTGCATACCGCAATCTTCAATATTCTCTCCACCACAAAAATGCTCAAACACCGTTTGCTTAATTATACCTTTAATGGGTAAACCTACTGCAAAAGAGGCCTTTACAATACCTTGTAAAACAGATACCACTGCAGGGTGCGAAACACTCTGAAACATTAATTTGGCCTTTTGTAACTGTGCGTTGCTTTTTAGCGCAAAGGCGATTTCAGTATTTTGGAAATCAATTTTCATCTACAAGGAGGAATTATGGGGGCAAATATAGATTTTGCAACCCTACCTTTGTTGGCAAAAGCACGGCCTCATGGAACGGTTTGGAACTAACATTTTACTGGGTGATGATGTGCTTGGCCATTTGCCCCAACTGCTAGATACCAGGTATGGTAAAGTGTTTGCATTGGTTGATGTTAATACCCATCAGCATTGTTTACCAATATTTTTAGAGCAGATAAATGATCAGCATAAGGTTGAGGTTTTAGAAGTGCCAGCAGGCGAAACAAGCAAAACGTTAGAAACGGCTGCCTCATTATGGCGTACATTAAATGAAAAAGGGGCAGATCGTCATGCTTTGCTCATAAATCTTGGAGGCGGCATGATCACAGATTTAGGAGGCTTTGTGGCTAGCGTATATAAACGGGGGATTGATTTTATACATATGCCAACCAGTTTATTGGGTATGGTTGATGCATCTATTGGGGGTAAAACAGGTATTGATTTTGATGCCGTTAAAAACATGATTGGCACATTTAAGCAGCCAGATTTTACAATTATTTACCCTTCTTTTTTACAAACGCTGCCACATCGCGAACGCGTTGCCGGATTTGCAGAAGTGGTGAAACATGGCGCTTTACAAGGTAAACAGGCCCTAGCGCATTTTACGGAGTTGTGGGCTGAAGAGCAGTGGCACGCATTGATCAGAACATCGGCTGCTGTTAAGGTGGATATTGTTGCTAACGATTTTAAGGAACAAGACCAACGGCAAAAACTAAACTTTGGGCACACCATAGGCCACGCTATAGAAAGTTACTTTTTAGAACTAGGTTCGCCTATTTTGCATGGCGAAGCTGTTGCCGCCGGGATGCTTATGGAGGGCTGGCTAAGTACATCTTATGCCGCATTTCCTGCTACAGATCAGCAGTACTTTCAAAAGCTAATTCGAGATGTTTTCCCGGTACTTACCTGGCCAGAAAAAGATGATGAGCGTATTTTGAAATGGCTTCAATTTGATAAAAAAAATAGAGACAATAGCCTGCGGTTTGTTGCGCTTAATGCCTTTGGAGATGCCTTGTGTAATGTGCAAATAGCTCTAGAAGATGTGGCTTTGGCGTTGAGGTATTACAGAAAACTCATTGCAGGTGGGTAGTCAAAAGTTCAATCTTAGCGTGCCAACATTACTTTCTGGAAGCATTAGTTTGCCATTAAGTAAAAGTTTGTGCAATCGTGCACTTATTCTTATGGCGCAATTTCCTGAGCTACATATAACTGCGTTGAGCAATGCAGACGATACCCGCATACTTAGCCACGCACTGCAAACTGCCTCAGGAGAAATTCAGGTGGGTGCTGCAGGTACCGCCATGCGATTTTTAACTGCTTTTTATGCAGCCAAACCAGGAAGTGATGTTCTACTCACGGGTTCTGAGCGTATGCACCAGCGCCCCATTGCCGTATTGGTTAATGCGCTCCGCCAACTGGGAGCGGATATAGCATTCACCGAAAAAGAAGGTTTTCCGCCTGTAAAAATTAATGGCGTGCAACTTTTGGCTAACCAGCTTACGCTAGATGCCGCGGTAAGTAGCCAATTTATATCTGCCTTAATGCTCATAGGTCCAACCATGCCAAAAGGATTAAAGTTAAAACTGTTGGGTGAAGCTGTTTCTCGGCCGTACATTAGCATGACTGCCAATCTGATGAACCAGCTTGGTTTACGGGTTGAGGTTTCTGCTGATGAAATAGTTGTTTATCCAACAACAGAAATTTTACCCATAAGCTACACGCCAGAAGCCGACTGGAGCGCAGCTGCATTTTGGTATGGCCTTTTGGCTGGGGCACCGTCGGGTGAAATGGTATTGCAAGGTCTTGAAGAGAACAGCCTGCAAGGCGACAGCCGCTTGGTACGCATTTTTGAAGAATTAGGTGTAAAAACAACCTTTACTAATAAGGGCGTTAAGCTTGAAAAACGTGCCGCACAACTTCCTAGTAAGTTGGTTATAAACTTGGCCGACAATCCTGATTTGGCGCAGCCACTTGCCTTTACTTGTGCTGTTTTGGGCATCGGTGCAGATTTTCGTGGCTTGCAAACGCTGCGCATAAAAGAAACAGACCGATTGGCAGCCATTGCAACAGAGCTGGCCAAAGTTGGCGTTGCGGTTAAAACCACGGAGCGTAGCTTGCAGTTTACGGCTACCAAGATTCATGCGCCATCAGCTGCTTTTGAAACCTATGAAGACCATCGCATGGCGATGAGCGCGGCCATTCTGGCCACACGTTTTCCTGTAACCATTAACAACCCCGAGGTCGTTTCTAAGTCGTATCCTGGCTTTTGGGATGAATTAGAATCAATTTTACATTGAGATAGCTAAAGTGGCATAAGGCTTTACAGGCTGAAACCACCCCGTCTTAGCCTCCGCATGTTCTAGCTAATTCACCTCTTTTTGAAAAGATAGGGGCGTTTTCATGTTGTTATTCAAAGTTCTGGAACCTTGTCAAGTACACAATAAAGTTCCTTCCCTTTGCTAAGCGAAAGTAGCTTTTGCAAAGTAAAAGACGGAAGGATTGCATTTCGACATTCCTAAATCTCAAATCTCAAATCAAATCAGCCCTGCTCTGCGCAGCAACGCCTTTACATCTGGTTCATGCCCGCGGAAGCGCTTATAAAGTTCCATGGGGTGCTCGGTGCCTCCGCTTGATAACAATACCCTGAATTTTGAAGCGGTTTCTCCATCAAACAGGCCTTTTTCTTTGAAGAGTTCAAAGGCATCGGCATCTAGCACCTCCGCCCATTTGTAGCTGTAATAGCCGGCACTGTATCCCCCCTGAAAAATGTGTGAGAAGGCGCAGCTGGTATTGCTCGTCTTGATGGGCTCAAAGAGTTGTGTTCTGGCAATGGCGTCTTGTTCATACGCGCCAACATCGTTAACAGGCCCATTTAATTGATGGTGCCAGGCCATATCAAGCATGCCAAAGCTAAGCTGGCGCAGCGTTGCGTAACCTTCGTTATAAGTAGCTGATGCTTTTAATCGCGCAATGTATTCCTCAGGAATTTTTTCTCCGGTTTCGTAATGGTGGGCAAAGAGGTCGAGCGCGTCTTTTTCGTAACACCAGTTTTCAAGAATTTGGCTTGGCAATTCCACAAAATCCCAATATACGCTGGTGCCACTCAGGCTCGGGTAGGTAGTGTTGGCTAGTATGCCGTGTAGAGCATGGCCAAATTCATGAAACAGTGTAGTAACCTCATTAAAAGTTAGAAGGCTAGGGGTTTTGGCCGTTGGCTTGGTAAAGTTGCATACAATGCTAATGTGCGGGCGAATGTTCTTTCCGTCCTTGCGTTTTTGACCGCGATAGCTGGTCATCCAAGCACCATTGCGTTTGCCTTTACGAGGAAAGAAATCGGCATAGAAAAGCGCAAGATGGCTACCGTCTTTATCCAGCACCTCATAGGTGATTACATCAGGGTGGTATTTGTCAATATCTGCGCGCTCGTTAAAGGTTATTCCAAAGAGTTTGTTTGCAACTTGGAATACGCCATTAATGACATTTTCTAGCTTAAAATATGGTTTAAGTAGCTCATCATCTATGCTATATTTCTGCTTTTTCAATTTCTCAGCATAATAGCTGAAGTCCCACTGTCTAAAATCTTCTAGACCATCTGTTTCTTTGGCGAATTGTTTCACAGCCTCTAAATCTTTTTCTGCTGCTGGTCGGGCATAAGTGAACAATTCTTCTAAAAACGCTTCAACTTTTTTGGGTGTTTCGGCCATGCGTTCTTCCAACACAAAATGGGCATGGCTTGCATAGCCCAATAAGTTTGCCCGTTCTTTTCGCTTGGCCACAATGGCTTTTACCATTTCTTGGTTATCGTTTTCTGCTTTGCCAAATGCACGGCTACCATAGGCTTTGGCTATTTTTTCGCGCAGTGTGCGGTTTTTTGCATACGTCATAAATGGCATGTAGCTCGGTGCATCAAGCGTGAATACCCATTTGCCATCTAGGTTGCGTTGTGTGGCTTCTTCTGCAGCAGCATCAACGGCAAATTGTGGTAGGCCAGCCAGGTCGTTTTCATCATCAAGCACTAAAATAAAAGCATGGGTTTCAGCGAGTACATGCTCACCATACTGTAGGCTCAGGGTGGCCAGCTCTTTGTTAAGGGTGCGCAGTTTTTCTTTTTCCGTATCATTTAGGTTAGCCCCATTGCGCACAAAGCTTTTATAGGTTTTTTCTAGCAGTCTAAATTGCTCGTGATCAAGATTTTCGTTGTCCTTGTTTTCCCAGACCTCTTTTATACGGGCAAAGAGTTTTTCGTTGAGCAGAATGTCGTTACCATATTCTGTTAGCAACGGGCTAAAGTCGCGCGCAATTTTTTGTATCGTGTCATTGGTTTCTGCGCTATTCAGATTAAAGAAGATTTCTGCCGTTCGGCTAACTTCTTCGCCACTGTAATCTAAGGCCGCAATGGTATTATTAAAGGTTGGAGATGCTGAGTTATTGGTGATGGCATTTACTTCTTCGCGCGCAGCCGCAATAGCACTTTCTAAAGCAGGTAAGAAATGCGATTCTTTAATATGGGTAAACGGTGTACTTTCAAAAGGGGTATTAAAGGTTCCGATAAGTGGATTGCTCATTTTATTATGCTGTTTTTTAGGCGTTGCGAATATAACCAGCCTGCGCCACTAAGGCCAACCATGAGTATAAGAATTACAACCCATTGGCGTAATGCTAATGCATTGTTTTTGAGTTTATTAGATTAATCTAATGCCTGTTATTTTTTGATGCGTCCTTTTACCTTGAAATGGTATATTCGCACCCTTGAATTAAAAAGAAGACAGAATGGCTACGTTAGAGCGTATTAGAAGGCGTTCAGGCTTGTTAATCATTGTAATTGGTTTTGCAATGGCGGCCTTTATTTTAACAGACCTGCTAGGCAGCGGTAATTCTATTTTCAATGACAATAGTACCATTGGAAAAATAGACGGACAGAAGGTTGACAGACAAGAGTTTGCTACCCGTATAGATGAATTGGTTGCGAGTAATCCGCAATACGGCAATTTTTCGAGCAAGCAGCAAGCAGATTTTGTATGGAATCAGCTTATGCGCGAAATAATTATGGGTAAGGAGTATGACAAATTGGGCTTCGCAGTAACCTCTGAAGAATTGCGTTTTGATTTGATGAACAATCCACAAGTGCGTCAAATACAATTATTTCAAGACCCAAATACGGGTCAATTTTCTGAAGAGAGCTATGTGGCTGGTTTAAATTACCTCGTAGATAATAAAGACCAGAACGCTGATTTTCAAGAATTTTGGATTCAGTGGGTTGCATTTCAAAAGAGTGTTAAAGAGCAGAGCCTCGTTTTTAAATACAACAATGCCGTTGAGAAAGGCTTGTATACCCCTGCCGCTTTAGCACGTGCAGATTATATCGCTTCTTCGCAGTCTTATAATGTTTCTTTTATTCAGTTGCCTTATGCGGCTATTTCAGACAGTACCATTACTGTTACTGATGCTGATAAAAAAGCGTGGTACAATGCACATAAAGAAGAATTTAAGCAAGAGGCTGTTCGTAATATTGAGTATATCAATTTCCCCATTGCGCCTAGCGATGCTGATAAGCAAGAAATACTTGATGAATTAGCATTGCTAAAGGAAAATAAAGTGGTTTACAACACCACAACTAGTACAAATGACACCACATTCGGCTTTGCGCAAACAGAGAACGATTCTGTTTTTGCTGCGATGTATTCTGATCAGCCTGTAGACATGGGCTACTACACCGAAGGTCAATTGTCGCCTGTATTAGATACAGTAATGTTTGATGCTGAAATTGGCACCCTTGTTGGCCCTTATGAAGAGGCTGGGGGCTTTAAAATGAGCAAACTAACGCAAATAAAATTCTTGCCAGATTCAGTAAAGGCGAGACATATATTAATTGCTTACCAAGGTGCCGAGCGCAGCAGTGCAACCCGCAGTGGCCAAGAGGCAAAAGCGCTTGCCGATAGTCTTTTTGAGGTTGTAGAAAATGATAGAAGTGCTTTTGAGGAAATTTCAAAAACATATAATGATGACGTAGTTGCTGCCGGTAAAGGAGGCGATCTAGGCTATTTTAGTCAGGGCCAGATGGCGCCAGCATTTAATAACTACTGTTTCTATAATGCTAAAGGCGATCTTGGTTTGGTGTTTACCCAGTTTGGATTTCACATTGTAGAAATTACAGATCAGAAGGGAAGTAATAAAGCGGTTCGCGTGGCCTCTATTTTTAGAAATGTTTACAGCAGCGAAGCAACCATGAATGCCATTTATGCCAAGGCATCAACATTTGCAAGTGAGGCACAGCGTGCAGACGATTACAAAGCACTTGCTGATGAGAATGGTTATCAGTTACGCCCAGCAACAAATATCAAGCAGTTTGAAGACCAAATTCCTGGTTTAGGTACGAGTCGTAAAATTGTGCAGTGGGCATGGGATGAAGAACGCGAGGAAGGTTCTATCGGACTGATAGAAAATAACGGACAAGGATATGTGGTAGTTATCTTAACAGACGTTTTCAAAGCGGGATATACCCCAATGGACAAGGTAATGGGGCGTGTTACAGAAGGTGCTACAAACCAGAAAAAGGGAGAACAACTCGTTAAGCAAATAGAAGAAGCTGCAGCTGGTAAAACGGAAATTAATGCTGTTGCACAAGCCTTGAATACAACGGTTAAAACCCAAAGTTTAAATCGTAAAAGTGTGGCGTTAACAGGTGCAGGTAATGAACCTGTGGTAATTGGTACCATGGTTAGTATGCCCGTAAATACCCTTAGCAAGCCGATAGCCGGAGAACGTGCAGCCTATATGTTTGTAGTTACCACGGTTAATGAGGCTTATGACAAGCAGGATTATGCAGATGATCAACAAAACTTAAATCAGGGTATGCGCACCCGCGCTGCCGGCCAAACTTTTGAGTCAATTAAGGCTGGTGTAAAAATTGATGACAAACGTTCAATGTTCTACTAGATAGACAAAGAGCGCTAGCATATTAAAATTAGAATAGCCACCTCATTTTTGGGGTGGCTATTTTAGTTTGTGGTGATGTTGATTGCAGCAAGAAAAAGCAGCTTGTTCTCGGTTTATAAGCCCACATTAAAACCAAGTACTTAATTGGTATTGTTTTCATTTCAGGTAGTAATTGGTGTTCGCGCAAAAGCTACCCAAGCTTATGGTCGTTTATTATTTCATCATAAAGTCTTTTTACCTGTAAGTCGCCAAACCCGTAAATGCTTGCACGATTGTTAAATTCCTTAAAAATAGCCCCGAAAGAATCAGTTCCTAAATCGGCCATGATCTCTATGAGCGTTTGTTTAGGTCGTCCCAGACTGTTCTCAGTAGGAATTCTTTCTATATGCGCTTGAACAGCGTTGAGAATGAAAGGATATAGTTCTTCTAAATCTTTGGCTAAACGGATTAATCCCACATTATCATTCTTTTGGTAGAAGTTCCAAAGCTTTCCGATTTTCTCCAATTCAGTAAGATTTGTTTTTTGCTGGTAAGCACTGATTAGTTCTGATGTATTTAGCCCGCCAAATCCATACTGGGAGTGTATTGCTGGTCTTACTAAGAAGACCCCGCTAGTTTTTATGCTATTTACGATGAGGTTAACGGTGAACCATAAATTCACTTGGCAAAATAAATCGTCTTCAAACCATAAGTTGATTTGTGTATTATCGGGCAAGTTTTGGATTTTCTCAAATTCTGACACAGTGTTTGAATAATAATCTTGTACCGAATAGCCTGTATATTCTTCAGAAATAAACCTAGCACGTGTTTTAAATAATGCTTCCAAGGAATCACCATTAACGTTTCCATCAACAAAACATTCACGGGCAATAATTAATGCGCCATCAATTTCTTTTGGAAATCTTTCTCTTAAGGCATCACCATTTAGAATGTGATATTCTTTGTTCAACTGATTGGTTTAAATATTTGTACTAAGTGCATTAATCATCATCTGCTAAGCGTTAAAAGTAACGGCTTTTGATCCAGCTCTATAAGATCTGCCAGCGGTAACTATCCATCCTCAAAAAGATAAATAGTAAAATGGTAAAGCCCCAAAGGCTACTTCCGCCGTAACTAAAAAAAGGAAGCGGAATGCCTATTACGGGTGCCAGTCCTGTAACCATGGCAATATTTATGGCGATGTGGATAAAGAGAATACTGGCTACACCATAGCCGTATATTCTAGCGAAGTTGCTTTTTTGACGCTCGGCTATGATTACCAAGCGCATGAGCAGTGCAATAAAGAGGAGAACCACTGCGCCAGTGCCTAAAAAGCCCCATTCTTCGCCTATGGTGCAGAAAATATAGTCTGTACTTTGTTCAGGCACAAAATCGTATTTGGTTTGTGTGCCGCGCAAAAACCCCTTGCCAGATAAGCCGCCAGAGCCAATGGCTATTAAACTTTGATGGGTATTGTATCCCGCACCGCTTAGGTCTTCTTCCATGCCAAGCAAAACTTTAAAACGGCTTTGTTGGTGGGGTGCCAATACGTTATTAAATATGTAATCTACAGTAAATGCAAATACGATGCTTAGCGCAAAAACGGAAATACTCAGAAATATGGCTTGTTTATTTTTTCTAAGCGCATAAATAACTATCAGCGTAAGCCCGCCCAAAACAGCGATTAACCAGATCTTTTCCATTAAAAGGCTCAAAACAAAAAGTGCTGCTAGCCAAAGACCGAAAAAAATATAGTAGCCAGGTACACCTTCTCTGTACATAACCAAAATAAAAGCACTATAAACTAAAACAGAGCCCATATCTGGTTGTAAGGCGATGAGCAATGCTGGCGTAAAAATGATCGCCAGCGTGATGAATCGATGGCTCCATTTCTTCATGGTGAACTTAGGCAGACTCAACAGCTTTGCCACGGCAAGGGCGGTCGCGAATTTTGCGAATTCACTGGGTTGTAAGCTAAAAGAGCCAAGAGCAAACCAAGATTTTGCACCTTTAATTTCCTTTCCTAGAAAAAGTACGCCAATGAGCATCAGCATGACCAAGATGAAGATAGGCCACGAGAACTTTTCGTAGATGCGCCCATCTAAAAACATGATTAATATGATAATCACGAGTGCCCCGCCAATCCAGAGGAGCTGTTTGCCATACTTTTGTGTGGTATCAAATATGCTAGGTTGGTCTGCGTTAAATACCGCAGCATAAATATTAATCCAGCCCATAAAGACTAAGACCACGTATAGAAATACGGTAAGCCAATCTAAATTGCTAAATATGCCGCGTTCTTGTCTCAAAAGTTAGGTATAAATAGAGAGTCTGTACCGTATTTTTTAATGAGCTGTTTTTTGTATTCTTCATAGAGTACACCTTCATACATACGCTGCTCAAGCGCGGGCCGGCTCACTTTACCGGTAATGTGTTTCTCCATCATTAAGCTTGCAATTGGCGCTGCCCATCGGCTACCCCAATAGCCATTCTCTACAATGATGGCTATGGCTATTTTCGGGTCGTCTTTTGGTGCAAAGGCTAAAAATATAGAATGGTCTTGTCCGTGTGGGTTTTCTGCAGTGCCCGTTTTACCACACATGGTAATGCTATCTAATCGTGAAGCTCGGGCAGTACCGCTTTCAAATACCTGATACATGCCTTCAATCACTTGATCAAAATGCTCTGGGCTTATGGTGGTGTATTTTGGTTTTGTAAAATTGGTATCTGTTATAGCTTTACCATCAATTGCTTTAATCATATGTGGGGTAAAGTAATAGCCTCTATTGGCAATAGCAGCGGCCAAATTGGCAAGCTGTATGGGTGTTACAAGCATTTCGCCTTGCCCAATACCAAGAGAAATTACGGTTAATGCTTTCCATCCCGTATAGCCGAGCCGATAGTCATAATATGAAGACGTAGGAACCAGTCCTTTACGCCCCGTGGGTAAATCGTTATTTAGAAATTTTCCCAGACCAAAACTCTGCACGTGGTTACTCCAAACATCTAAGCCCTGGTGTGCTGTTGGATACTTTTCAATAATGCGTTTAAAAACGGTGCAATAGTAGTTGTTGCAAGATTTAGATATGGATTGTATTAAAGCATAGCTTCCACCGCCGCAGTGACATGAAACATGCAATCCGCCGGCATGAAAACCATGTTGGCAGGTAAAAGATGTTTGTGGTGTAATTACGCCTTCTTGCAAGCCTATAAGGGCATTTACCAATTTAAAAGGGCTGCCAGGGGGATATTCTGCCAATATTGCCCGATCAAATAGAGGCATGTTAAGACTGTCTGCATACAAGGCATTGTAGTTGTCTGAGCGCTCACGGCCCACCAGAAGGTTAGGGTCATAGGTAGGGCTAGAAACTAGGGCGAGAATTTCACCAGTTTTAGGCTCAATGGCTACAACACTTCCGCGCTTGCCGTGCATAAGATATTCGCCATAGGCCTGTAAATCGATGTCTAAGGTGCTCACCAAATCAGAGCCAGGCTGGGCAAGGGTATCGTATTTCTGATCTAGAAATGCACCTTTTTGGCGGTTGTGGTTATCAACCATTACATATTTTACGCCTGCTTTACCGCGTAGAATGGTTTCATAGCTTTTGTCTATGCCGGCCTTACCTACCAAATCACCCATTTGGTATTCACGATTGGTTTTAATGAAGTCTGGCGTTACCTCCCCAATGTAGCCCACAACATTAGCGGCATTCTCATAGGGGTAATTTCTTAAAAGCCGTTTTTGTGGATAGAAGCCTTGAAACTTATAAAGTTGTTCTTGAATTTGGGCAAAATGTTCTTGAGAGATCATCTTGAAAAACAAGGTAGGCTTATAGCTGCTGTACTGCTTGGCTTTTTCTAGTCGCTGCTCAAAATCTTCTTTGGTAAGTTTAAAAAGGCGGCAAATTGCAAGCGTATCTAGGTCTTTTATTTGGCGTGGAATAACCATGAGGTCATATGCAATTTGGTTGGCCACTAAAAGTTTTCCATTGCGGTCATAGATGTAGCCGCGGGGTGCATATTGTTGCAGTTTACGCGTTGCGTTGTTCTCTGCGGCAATCTTATAACGGTCATCAAGAACTTGAATGTAAAAAAGCCGCACTAAGAAAATAATACCAATGGCTAAGAAGAAGAAGTAAAAGAGGTATTGCCTGTTCATTGCGCTTTTCTATACACGAGTATTTGCATGATATACACCAAAGTAAGCGTAAAAATCCCAGAGAGTATGGTGCGTTTAAGTACAAAAAATATGTAGTTAAAAGAAAAAGATTCAAGCATAAAAAGCCAAAAGTGATGTGTGAATACGGCAATGGCTGCGAGTGTCATAAAACGGCTCATACCGAGGGTTTGGTTGTTCATGCGTTCCATTTCTATAGAAGCAGGTCCTGCCAAAAACCTAAATAATATTGGGCGAATGAGAGCCACCACTAAAGACGCGGAGGCATGAACGCCACCAGAATTTTCAAAAATATCTATGGAAAAACCTAGAACGAAGGCAATTAGCAGTAAAAGAGAACGATCAATATTAGCAGGTAATAAAAGTAAAAAGGCGATATACAGGTACGGGTTCATGTAGCCTGCAAGTTCAATATTGTTGAGAATGAGTACTTGAAGCGCAACCAGCAACAATCCTTGCATACCATATTTGAGAAATCCTGTCATTCTATGATTTGTGCTTCAAGGGTTTCACGCTCAAGGCGCATCATGTTATCTATGATGTATACATAGTCTAAGGCAGCAAAGTTTTCGGCCAAGCGAACAGAAACTAAAAATGACAGGTCTTCAGGGTTTTGCTTATAATCTTCTACAATGCCTACAGGAATACCTGGTGGAAATGCCAAAGACCGCTGACTACTCACAATGGTATCACCAATCGTAAATTTTGCTTCACGGGGGATGTCGCTAAGTTGAGCCATACGGTAGTTTTTGCCATCCCAACTTAGAGTGCCAAAAAACGGATTTCTCTTAAAATCTACACTTAATAAACTCTTGCTATGTATTATGGGTATTACCGTGCAATAATGAGCGGAAACATCTTTAACAACGCCAATAATTCCGTTGGTAGAAAGTACACCCATGTCGGGTTTTACGCCATGAACTTTGCCTTTGTTAAGCGTAATGTAGTTGTTTTGTTTGGTATGTGAGCTGTTAACGACTTGTGCTTCTAAATATGAATACTGTTGTCTATACAGCGTATCTCTCACGGTATCTTTTTGGCTGTAAATAGAAAAATAAGCGTTTTTATTGGCAGAACGCAAGGTTGCATTTTCTAGTGCAAGGTTATGATTGATTTGCCCCAACTTAAAATAGTTGGAGATGTTATCATTCGTTTCTAGGATGTAGCCACTCCACTCGGCTTGTAGTGCATATAGCGTGCTGTGCTGATAAGGTTGTGAGCGATAGATCAGATAGAATGCCAGTGCTTGCAAGCCCAGAAATAAGATAACGGTAAAATACCTGACCAGAAAAGAGATCAGTTTCCGCATCTGCTTAGTTTGTTTTTATCGCTCTAATAAAGCGCGGTATTTTTCAATGTTTTTCAGTGCGATACCTGTACCACGAACAACGGCTCTCAAGGGGTCTTCCGCAACATATACAGGTAAATCGGTACGTGTGCTTATGCGCTTATCTAAACCGCGAAGCATACTTCCGCCACCGGCCATATAAATGCCACTGTTATAAATATCAGCAGCAAGTTCTGGAGGGGTATTGCTCAAGGTTTCCATAATGGCATCCTCAATACGCAAAATCGATTTTTCTAGCGCTCGGGCAATTTCTTTGTAAGATACCGTGATTTCTTTCGGTTTACCAGTAAGTAAATCGCGCCCTTGAACTTTATAATCTTCGGGTTCATTGGCGAGGGTGTCTAGTGCAGATCCAACTTCTATTTTTATTTGCTCTGCCGTTCGGTCGCCCACAAATAAATTGTGTTGTGAACGCATGTAATAAATGATGTCGTTGGTAAATGCATCGCCAGCAATCTTTATAGACTTGTCAAAAACGATTCCGCCAAGAGCCATTACAGCGATTTCTGTTGTACCACCACCAATGTCAATAATCATATTGCCCTTTGGTTCTAAAACATCCACCCCAATACCAACAGCTGCGGCCATAGGTTCATAGATGAGAAAAACTTCTTTGGCGTTGGCATGTTCGGCACTATCTCTAACGGCACGTTTTTCAACTTCAGTAATACCAGATGGGATGCAGATTACCATGCGTAATGAAGGTGGGAACAAGCGTTTTTTTAGTGAGGGGATACTTTTGATCATTTCTCTGATCATGTGTTCAGAGGCCTCAAAATCAGCAATAACACCATCTTTTAGTGGGCGAATGGTTTTAATGTTTTCATGTGTTTTGCCATGCATTTGCCGCGCCTCTTGGCCAACAGCAATGATTTTGTTGGTTTGCCTATTTATGGCAACAATGCTAGGTGCGTCTACCACAACCTTGTCATTATGCACAATTAGCGTATTGGCCGTGCCCAAGTCAATCGCTATTTCTTCTGTAAAAATGTCAAATAGTCCCATCTGTTTCTAAATACACAATATTAATGCTTAAAATGCCTTGTACCTGTAAATACCATGCGCATGCCGTTTGCGTTACAAAAATCAATGCTTTCATGGTCTCTAATAGATCCCCCTGGCTGAATAATTGCCTTGATACCTGCCTTGTGGGCAATTTCAACACTGTCTGCAAAGGGGAAAAATGCATCGCTGGCCATAACCGCATCTGTTAGCGCAAAATTGAAACTGCCTGCTTTATCAATGGCTTGTTTCAGTGCATCTACACGGCTGGTTTGTCCGGTGCCACTTGCTAAAAGTTGTTTGTTTTTAACCAACACGATGGTGTTGCTCTTGGTGTGCTTACAAATTTTTGAAGCAAACAATAAATCATCTAGTTCATCATGGGTAGGTGCATTTTCTGTTACTACCTGCACATCTTCATGTGCATCTGTTTTTATATCTCGGTCTTGCACCAACACCCCATTAAGCACTGTGCGTACCATGCGCTCTTGCGGTGTGTAATTAGTTAGGGTAAGAATAACACGGTTTTTTTTGCTCTTTAAAAGTTCTAGGGCTTCTGCATCATAGTCGGGCGCAACAATCACCTCAAAAAACAATGCGTTGATTTCTTCTGCTGTTTCGCGATCAATTTTTTGATTTGCAGCAACTATTCCGCCAAAAGCAGAAACTGGGTCACCGGCCAAAGCATCTTTCCATGCATCAACCAAATTTTTTCTACTTGCTAATCCACAAGCGTTGTTGTGTTTGATAATGGCGATGGTAGGTTCATAAAATTCGGCCAACAGATTAACGGCACTATCAACATCAAGTAGGTTGTTGTATGAGAGCTCTTTGCCGTGTAGTTGGGTTAATATGTCTTGTAGGTTGCCAAAAAAGGCCCCTTGTTGATGCGGGTTTTCACCATATCTCAACGTTCTTTTATGGCGAATGCTGTATTTGAAATCCATTTCATCACCCGCAAAATAGCGGTAGATGGCGGTATCATAATGGCTAGAAATATCAAATGCAAGTTTGGCAAAAGCTCTACGCTGCTCTAAACTGGTATTGGCACCTTGCGTTTTTAGTAGGTTTAAAGCATTGCCGTAGGCCTCACGGCTTGGAATAATCCACACATCATTAAAGTTTTTGGCCGCAGCCCTTATTAAAGAAATTCCTCCAATATCAATTTTCTCGATGATTTCAGGCTCACTTGCGCCATTGGCCAAGGTTTCTTCAAAAGGGTAGAGGTCTACCAGTACAAGGTCTATTTCTGGAATATTATATTCGGCCAGTTGAGCATTGTCTTCTGGCTGGTGACGTCTGCTTAAGATGCCGCCAAACACTTTGGGATGTAAGGTTTTTACCCGGCCACCTAAAATGCTAGGATAAGACGTTAAATCTTCTACGCGGTGAACAGGTACGCCAAGTGATCTAATGTGGCTTTCTGTTCCTCCAGTGCTGTAAATTTCAACGCCAAGTTTGTGCAGTTCTAAAATAATTGGATCCAACCCTTCTTTGTGAAAAACGGATATTAGGGCTGTTTTAATTTGCTTGTTCATTGCCATTATGGTGCGCTTTTCTAAAGGCGGTATTACCACGTCTTTAGGTGGGTGAAAGTAATGAAATCAGGGCCTTTAGTCAATCTTAACAAAGCTTTATTTTAACAAAAGTTATGCTTGGGTGTATATTCGCAGAAGAAAAATATCTAGCGCCGCCTCATGCTCGTAATCACCCAATTAACAGAGAGTTTCAAATTCGCAACTCACGCCCTTAGAAATAATAAGTTGCGTACTTTTTTATCCCTTTTGGGTATTACAATAGGCATCTTTGCAATCATCTTGGTGTATTCTGTGGTAGACTCCCTAGAGGCGAACATCAGAAATAGCATCAACAAGCTGGGCGATAATATTGTGTACATTCAAAAATGGCCTTTTGGTGGAGGTGGCGGAGAGTATAAATGGTGGCAATATTTAAATCGGCCAGAGCCTTTACCCCGTGATGCTGAAGAGCTAAAAAGACGCATTCAAAAGGCAGAAAACATTGTTTTTGCTTTTGGCCGACCAAGTGTTGTTAAGTTTGGTAACAATTCTGTTGAAGGCGCAAACGTATTGGGTGCTACACATGATTTTCAGGAAGTATGGCAGTTTAACTTGGCCAGTGGCCGATATTTTACAGAACTTGAATCAAGTAGTGGTAAGCCATATTGCATTATAGGTACAGATATTGCCGAAGCTGTATTTGGCACGGCTAACCCTATAGGTCAACGCATAAAAGCGCTAGGTAGAAAATTAGTGGTTGTTGGGGTTTTTGAAAAAACAGGCAAAACTTTGGTTGGTCAAGATTATGATAAAATGGTTCTGGTGCCGGCTACTTACTTACGAAAACTCATTAATCCTATAAACAACGGGGGTAATGTAATAATGGTAAAAGCCAAACCCGGAGTAACGGTTGCAGAATTAAGTGATGAATTACGTGGTCATTTGCGCGCCATTCATAGATTAAAGCCACGTGTAGATGATGACTTTAGCCTCAATGAAATATCTATTTTGTCGCAAAGTATAAGTTCAGTATTTCAAATCATTAGCATTGCCGGAACCATAATTGGTGGATTTAGCATTTTAGTTGGTGGATTTGGTATTGCCAATATCATGTTTGTGAGTGTTAAAGAGCGCACCGGAGAAATCGGCATTCAAAAAGCCTTAGGCGCCAAGCGGAGCTTTATCCTTATTCAGTTTTTAATAGAAAGCGTTTTATTGTGCCTTGTTGGTGGTTTAGTGGGGATTTTGCTTCTTGTGCCCATCGTATATCTCGCCACTAAAGCGTTTGATTTTACCATCTTTTTAAGCACTGGAAACATTGTTTTAGGCATAACGCTCTCTTTAATTATAGGCGTAGTTTCTGGTGCGTTTCCTGCAATACTAGCGAGTAGAATGACACCAGTAGATGCCATTCGCGCTAAACAGTAATTCTTTTGTTGTTTAAAAAAACCGCGCAACTTTCGCGCACACGGTATCTAAAAACAGCTGATCTTCTGCTGTAAAAGGATTTAAGGCGTGCGAATCAATATCTAGTTGAGCCACGAGTTGACCTTCTCTATAAATGGGGAGAACTATTTCTGCTTTAGTTTCAATACTACAGGCCAAGTAATTGTCTTCTGCTTGTACATCTTGCACCACCAATGTTTGCCCACCTGCAGCAACTTGCCCACAAATGCCACGGCCAAATGGTATTTTTATATGTTCTGTAGCGGCGCCAGCATAGGGGCCGAGTTCAAGTACCTGCTCCTTGTGATTCATCAGATAAAAGCCAACCCAGTTATAATGAGGCACTTCTTCTTTTAATAAATCGCATATTTCTTGGAGTGGGCTTTTGCTTGATGCCAAAATATGATCAACCCGTGTTAAAAGTGAATTAAAAGTTGTGTTCATAATGCTCAGAAGTAGGGAATAAATATTATTGCTGCAATAATACTCGAAAAGGCTGCTGCTAGAAGTACGGCTGCCGCTGCTACATCTTTAGCTTTTTTTGCCAAGGGATGAATCTCTACAGTGGCTAAATCAACCACATATTCTAGCGCAGAGTTTAAAGCTTCAGAAATAAAAACAAGGGCCATGCATAAGATTAAGGCAATCCATTCTGCCTTAGAAACTTGCAAGTAAAATCCAAAAAAGCACACAACAAGTGCGGCAAAAAAGTGAATACGCGCATGAAAAGTTTCAGAAAAAAATATGGTTAATCCGTTAAATGCAAAACGAAAAGCCTTAAGTCGTCTTTCCATAATAAGAAGTGTCTGTTACTTAATAATATCATCGTTTATACCCTTAAACAAAGGGGTTACTAATTAACACCAATTAAAATAGTAATGTTAGTTATCTTGCACCTCCAAAATCCAATAATACCGTTCGTGTATGAAGAGCTCATTACTACAACACATTGTTACATTAATGTTATTGACGCTGCCTTTGGTTTCAATGGCACAAGTTGTAACAAATGTTAACACATCTTCACAAAATTGTCAATGTGATACTGTTCAGGTAACATTTTCTGTTACTGCCCCGTTTAATGCGGGCAATCAATTTAAAATCGACCTTTCTGATCCCAGTGGATTTTTTCCTGGTACTGAAATTCAAATTGCGCCTTTAACGGCATTTAATGTTGGTGCCTACAGCATGGATGCCATTATTCCTTGTAACACACCACAAGGGGTTTACAAAATTCGAATTCGCGGTACTAACCCTATTGTTGTTAGTGACACTTTAGAAAACATCATCATAGGTCGTAATCCAACAACAAGCATGTCTGTTTTTGGAACTTACACATTTGGTCAGACCCAACGTTTTTGTAACGGTGATACAGCCTACATCGTTGGTCCACAGCCTCCAATTGGTGAAACCCATCAATACCAGTGGTTTAATAATGGCGCTCCACTTTCTGGAGAAACAGACGATACTTTAATGGTTTTAACATCAGGTGTTTACAGTGTAAAAATCACATTAGGTCTTTGTGATGCCATTTCAAAAGACACCATTGTTAATGCATATACACCACCGGCGTTTATTTTATCAAGCCCAGATCCTACAATACAAGTTATTAGTAAGGTTGGGAATGATTCTATACAAATGTGTGAAGGAACCGTTGCAACGTTAAATGCGCCAGTATCTACGCAGCCTGGGTTAATAAATTATAAATACCAATGGTTCATAGATTCTGTCGATTTGTTTGGTCAGCCAGTGCTAAAACCGCTTCCAGGTGATACCCTCGAAACGTTACTGATAGATTCAACCGGAACGTTTTATGTTTCGGTTACAGAAACAGCTGGCAATTGTGTTGATACCTCTGCTGTATTTTCAGTATTCGTAGATACTATACCAAAAACAACGGTTATTAATACACCTTGGCCTTGGCAAAATCTACCTACTTTAAATTTATGTTTAGAAGACAGCACTCTACTTACGGCTGTTGATACCATTGCTTACCCAGATTGGGAATATCAATGGCAAATAAGTTATCCTCCAGGTACTGCATGGCAAAACTTGCCTAATGATACGTTGGCATACTTCCAAGTAGATACTTCAATAGTAGCTGATACTGCAGATTACCGCTTAGTAATTTCTAATTTAACATGCACCTTTGAAAGTGCCGTGTTTACTGTTAATTACATCAATGATCCTGTATTTCAGTTCTTCCCAGCTGATTCAGTAGCCACTTGCGCAGGCGATAGCGTCTTGGTGCAGCTTATAGGCAACGGTATAAATTACAACTGGGCAGATGGCTATGTAGGTGCCAATAGATGGTTAAAAACTGCTGGTACTTATCCCGTGAACGCCATCGGCATTAATCAATGTAATACATGGGATACCCTTAAAGTAGGAATCTTTGTGGTAAATGCCTCCGCTGGCCCAGACCAAACTATTGCGCCCGGGCAAAGTGCTCAACTTACCGCTAGTGGTGGGGTGAGTTATTTTTGGTTTGCCGATTTGCCAGCATACTTTAACAACCAGTTTATTGCTAATCCATTAACACAACCAACCGCTGATACTACATTATATTTTGTGCAAGTTACAGGGCCTAATGGCTGTGTAGATATCGACTCAATGTATGTATTTGTTGTGGATACAGCAGTTAATCCTGGTGAATTTGCCAATGTTCAAAATGTTATTACACCTAATGGAGATGGCCGTAATGACTTCTTGAATATTCCCGAGTTACTTCAGGGAGATGATTGTGAATTCATTGTGTTAAATCGTTGGGGTGAAGAAGTTTATCGCGCTGACGTGTATGCTAATAATTGGAATGGCGTTACAACAGGTGGTGCTGAATTGCCAGATGGAACTTATTACTTCATCGTAAAGTTCCAAGATGAGTTTAGATATAAAGGACCAATAACCATTATCCGTAACGCCCAATAATTAAAGCCATGAAAAAAGTACTAATCATTTTTACAGCAGTATTGGTTGTTGCGGTTACAAAGGCGCAACAGTTACCTCTTTACAGTAATTATTTTTTCACACCCTATACGTTTAACCCATCTATGAGTGGCTATAGTGGTACCACAGAAGTTGCTCTTGTACACAAGCGCCAATGGACTGGCGTACAGGGCGCACCTAACACGAGTGCATTGGCCATTAACGGAGACCTAAATGATATGAAGTTTGGTTGGAGCGTGTACGCTTACAATGACCAAACTGATATTGTATCGCGCTCTGCTATTTATGGTTCTTATGCATATCACGTAAGGTTTACAGATAAAAATACTTTGAGCTTAGGTATAAGCGCCGGATTTTTAAATAATGCCATAGATCAAAGTGCTATTAATGTAGAAGATGGATTTGACCCGCTTTTATTTGCTAACCTAAATAACGGTGCAAGCTTTGATATTAATGTTGGCTTTAATTTAAAGCTTGGCGATTTTATGTTAGGTGCCTCTGCACCTCAATTGCTTGCACCTACGGTAGAGTATTCTGCAAACTTTAGTTCGCCCATACAGTACAATTTGTTGCGTCATTACATTGTACACACGCAATATGATATCAAGTTCCAAAATGATAGAATGATTTTATCGCCTTTTATCATAATGCGTGCGGCAGATAATATTCAGCCACAGGTAGATGCTGGTTTGATGTTTAATTATACTGAGTATTTCTTTGTGGGGGCGGCTTTCCGAAGCAACTATGCCGTAACAAGTAATGTTGGTGTTCACTTAACAGAAAACCTAACGCTGGGGTATTCTTATGATTTTTCTACCAGTGAGTATGCCTATACTTTAGGTAATAGTCATGAATTTATGTTGCGTTGGCGATTTGGCGCTAGTAAAAAAGACAAGCGTTTAGAAAATGAAATCAAGAAGATTAAAGACCGTCAAAATCGTCAAAGCGAAGAGGTAGAAGATATTGTAAATGATCGTTTGGATGAGTTTAAAGATGAAATTCGTAGAGACAATGCCAAAACGAATGAAGAGCAGAAGAAGGAGATTATGAATGAAGTAATGACTTTATATGATCCTAACAACCCGAATAGCGTAAATAGATCTACAGGCACGAGCACAGGTACTACAGGCAGAACAACCACCACAGGCGGCCAAGGCGGTAGTACGCAAACCGGTACCACCGGTGGCACAACGGGTGGCGCTAATCCAAGTTCAAACACAAGTATCAAAGGTTACAGCGATAATGAATATGCGAGCCGTGTTGAACCAGGTTCTGGTGGATATTATGTAACAGCAGGTGTTTTTGGTGCTGAGAATAATGCACGTAAATTAATGCAGCGCTTACAGGGTCAGAATATAGATGTTAGCATCTTCCGTGATCCTAAAAATGGCATGTATTACGTATTCTTAATGAAGTTTGATACTTATCAAAAAGCAAGTCAGGCAAAAGACACTGGCTTAAACGGCCAATACAATGGTAAATTATGGGTTAAGGTTGTAGACTAAGTTGCCCTAAATATTCAATTATTAAAAGCTGTCTCTATTTTGGGGCAGCTTTTTTTATTGGGGGAGATTCACGATTGCTACATAAACAGCTTCACAGTATACATTTTGATTTACTGCAAGTAACCTTACTCTCTTAGTAAATGCGCGCGATAAAAACGCTTAATCGATCTAATTGGAATATTCTATTGCGAACGCAGTGCAGCCCTAACCCGCTTAAAGAGGTTACTTCGGAATACATAATCTGCAATATCATCTTGCTCAGCACGAAGAATATCTTCTTTAGAGCCCTCCCAAGCTTTTATGCCATTTTTTAGAAAAATCACATGATCACCAATTTCTAATACACTATTCATATCATGCGTATTAATAATGGTGGTCATATTAAACTCTTGTGTAATCTCCCTAATAAGGTTGTCAATAACAATACTCGTTTCAGGGTCGAGGCCAGAATTTGGCTCATCACAAAATAAATATTTAGGATTCATGCTAATTGCACGTGCAATGGCTACGCGTTTCTGCATACCACCACTTATCTCAGCTGGATAACGTGTGTGGGCATCATCAAGATTAACGCGATGCAAAACAAAGTTTACGCGTTCGTTTTTTTCGGCATCAGACATCTCGCTGAACATATCTAACGGAAAGCGTACGTTCTCGGCCACGGTCATGCTATCAAAGAGGGCACCGCCCTGAAACACCATGCCTATTTCTTTCCGTAGATCATTCCGCTGATTTTTATCTAACTGTGATAGGCGTCTACCACTAAACTCTATTTCACCCGAGTCTGCCGCATACAAGCCTAAAACGCATTTTAAAAAAACAGTCTTACCCGAGCCACTTCTGCCAATAATCAGGTTTGTTTGACCTTCTTTAAAGGTGGCTGAAATTCCTTTTAAAACATCATTGTCACCAAATGATTTCTTTATGTCGTATACGTCAATCATCTAGCTTAATAAAATATCAGTTAAGAAATAATTGGCAACGATTATCGCCACACTGCTATTAACAACGGCGGTGGTACTGGCAACACCAACGTCTATTGCACCACCTTTTACCGTATAGCCGAAAAATGCAGAAACAGACGCAATAATGAAGGCAAACACAACTGTTTTTATCATCGCGTAAGCAATGTAAAATGTGTTGTATTCTAGTTTTAAGCCGTATTCAAAATCCGCCATTGTAATCATCCCGGTAAAATCTCCGGCAAGATATCCGCCAAGCAAGCCAAGAAAAATACTGATAACTATAAGGATTGGATTAAAGACAACACAAGCCAAAATTTTTGGCAGAATGAGATAAGAAGCACTGTTTATACCCATTACATCAAGGGCGTCAATTTGTTCTGTTACGCGCATGGTGCCTATCGTACTGGCAATATTGCTGCCTACCTTACCTGCCAAGATTAGACTAATCATGGTGGGCGAAAATTCTAAAACAATACTTTCTCTTGTAGCAAGGGCGATGTAATAATCTGGAATGAGCGGATCATCTAAATTTAAGGCCGTTTGTATGGTAACTACGGCACCCACAAAGAGCGAAATTATAGCCACAATGCCAATGGAGTCTAAGCCTAAGTGGTCTATATCACGCCAAAAACTTTTGCGGTACTCTCTTCCGCGTTCAGGTTTTCTGAAAACCCGCGCCATGAGGATGAAATAAGTACCAATGCTATTTATGATTTTGTAGATCATGCTGCTAAAATAGCATGAAATTAGCATTGGCCTTCTGTTTACAAACATTTTCGGCAATGTATATTAGCGGCTATGCAGAAGTTAATCCGTATGTCTCTACTAATCACCACCTTGCTGGTTTTCTTGCTATTATCGGCTTGTGGTGCGGCCAAGCGCTGTGATTGTCCTTCTTTCGGAAATACACAAAACACCGTATTTACTGATGTTTGACAAAATAGATCCATTTCTGCCACCAGGAGCCGTGAATATTGTTGCCGAGATACTTTCTGGGGAAAGTTTTCATTTGGTTATTACAAAACCGCGCAAAACTAAACTCGGTGATTTTAAGCCGCCTAAGCCAGGCGAAACGCCAAGATTAACAGTAAATGGCAACCTAAATCCGTATTCATTCTTAATCACCTTGGTACATGAAATTGCCCATCTTAAAATTTGGAATACACATCGTAACAAGGTAAAACCCCACGGTGCAGAGTGGAAAAACATGTATAGTGATCTGTTATCGCGCTTTGTACAGGCAGGGGTATTTCCTGCAGAGATTGCAGAAGAGGTTACTAATCATGTGCTTAATCCGGGGTATTCTTCTGTAACAGATCATCAACTTACATTGGCGTTACGCAAGTATGACGATCATCAAAATGTATTGCCAACCCTAGCTGAATTGCCAGACGGGAGTCTTTTTTTACTCGCAAACCGAAAATTTAAACGTGGTGAAAAGCTTCGTAAACGTTATGTCTGTACAGATTTAGCCGATGGGCGAAAGTATCGCGTACATGCATTGGCGCAAGTATTGCCCATCACCTCTAACAATTTGCGCTAATTTTGACCGCAAATCTGCTTCATGAAAGCCAATTTCTTTTCTACTGATTTTAAACTCGGAATTTTAGGTGGTGGACAGCTTGGTAAAATGCTGTTAACAGAAACCCGTAAATACGATATCTACACCTGCGTGCTCGACCCAAGTGCAGCGGCACCTTGCCGCATTGGGAGTAATGTTTTTGTGCAAGGAAGTCTAAATGATTTTGAAACGGTGTACAACTTTGGCAAAGGTGTTAATGCACTAACCATAGAAATTGAACATGTAAATGTGGATGCGTTAGAGCGTTTGGCACAAGAAGGCGTGGAGGTTCATCCGAGGCCATCATTGTTACGCATCATTCAAAATAAAGCTAGGCAGAAGAAGTTTTATGCGGATAACGACATCCCAACCTCTCGTTTTGCTACATATTCTACAAAACAAGAGGTGCTAAATGCTATTACTTCCGGAGAATGGCCTTTGCCTTTTGTGTGGAAAAGTGCCGAAGGCGGCTATGATGGTTTTGGTGTTGCGGTGATACGTTCAGAAGAAGATCTACAACAGATTGGCGAAGGCCCTTGCCTGTTGGAGGAATATGTGCCTTTTGAGAAGGAGCTAAGCGTAATTGTTGCCCGAAATAAATCTGGTGAAACTGAAACTTTTCCAGTTGTGGAAATGGAATTTCACCCAACAGCTAATCAGGTTGAATATGTGCTTTGTCCGGCAGCAATTTCTAATGCACTTGCAGAAAAAGCACGCAGCATTGCCCTGAAAACCGCTCAAGCCTTTGATCTTACCGGTTTGTTGGCCGTAGAAATGTTTCTCACCAAAGACGGTCAGATTCTGGTAAATGAGGTTGCCCCAAGAACACATAATAGCGGCCACCTCACCATAGAAAATAATTACACCAGCCAGTTTGAGCAACATCTGCGGGCCATACTAAACCTACCGTTGGGGAGTACAACTTTAAAAACCCCGGCTGTAATGGCCAATCTAGTTGGTGCCGCGGGTTTTAAAGGCGATGTTGTATATGAAGGATATCAAGATTTATTGCACATGCCTGGTGTAAATATTCATATTTATGGCAAGCGCGAAACCCGTCCGTTTAGAAAGATGGGCCATGTAACCGTGATAGGTGAAACTATAGAAGCGGCACGACAGATGGCAGAAAAAGCCAAAAATGGCATTATTGTAAAATCAAACAGTAAACAAGACTAATCATGATCGGAATAATAATGGGCAGCAAAAGCGACTTACCTGTAATGCAGCAGGCTGCCGAGGTTTTGGATGAACTCAACGTTCCTTATGAAATAACCATAGTGAGTGCCCACCGCACCCCGGAACGCATGTTTGATTACGCCAAAAACGCCCACACGCGTGGCATAAAGGCCATTATTGCCGGTGCCGGTGGCGCAGCCCATCTGCCCGGTATGGTAGCCTCTCTTTCGCCACTGCCGGTTATAGGTGTGCCCGTAAAAAGTCGCAACAGCATAGATGGCTGGGATAGCATTCTCAGCATCTTGCAAATGCCTGCCGGTGTTCCTGTAGCTACGGTAGCGTTAGACGGTGCCAAAAATGCGGGCATTCTGGCTGCGCAGATTGTGGGTAGCCATGATGCACAGGTGCTGGAAAATCTCATCGCCTACAAAGAGAGCCTGAAAGAAAAAGTGCTTAAAAGTGCCCGGGAGTTGGAGGGATAAACACCTCCTGACTTTTATTTTTTTCCTCGCTTGCCATGAATCTTCCTTATGCCTCACGCTGATTTTAGCACGAATCGCTTTATTTTTAAAGCGCAATAACCAAAATTTAACCGTATGAGGGCAATTCTTCTGTTTGCAACACTCGTTGTGTGTAACAATGTATATGGCATTTATGTAAAGACCATGTTTAAAGGGGAGCCAGACCCTGAAAATACGTGCTGTATAGAACTGGCGCATTTGTATTTTACTAATAATCACCAGTACATCGCCATGGGCACATCTTTTGCCAGTTTAGATGCCAAACTGTGCTGTGAAAACCAACTCAATGAAGTAAAAATTGACAGTACCACCATCAGTCAATTTCAATTAGATAGTTTAGAAAAGGTTAATGCCTTTAACAAATCAGCTGCATTTAAGCAAAGCGTAGGGCAAGCCATGCTTAAATATCGCCTGACGCTTGAAGGTAAAAAAGGGAAGATTGAGGTTACACAAAATCCGGTTTCGGGTAAACTCATTTTGCATTTTACTGCGAGCGAGGCAGGAACCATGCGCCTTTCTGTAGAGCCTGTTAACAACAATAATGTGTTTTATGACGATGTTGAGGTTACTGCCGGCAAGAATGAAATGGAGATCAATTATGTGCCCTATGTGGCGGACGCGCATAGAGATCCTTTTATGACCTATTTGATCGTGTTGCTTAACGAGAACGAAATGCTTGGCGTTACCTACCAGCATAAGTTTCGTTAGTGAAACAACCCCATCAGCGCCTCTGCTTTCAGTAAACATTCATCATATTCTGCTTCGGCATTGGCCAAAATGGTAATGGCGCCACCTACACTTAGTGACAGGTATTGGCTTTGCTTATTGTAAATCAGGCTGCGTATAACCACATTAAAATCAAAGTCGCCTTTGGGGGTGATGTAACCGATGGCCCCAGAATAGATGCCGCGCTTGTGTACTTCAAATTCCTCGATCAATTGCATGGCGCGTACTTTTGGGGCGCCCGTCATGCTGCCCATCGGGAAGCTGGCTTTTAGTACATCTGCCCAGGTTTTTTCGTTGGCCAAGGTTCCCTTTACGGTGCTTATCAGCTGGTGCACGGTGGGGAAGGTGTGTACGCCAAAAAGTTCGGGTACATGCACGCTTGCTTTGGCAGCCACGCGACTCAGGTCGTTTCGTACCAAATCCACGATCATCACATTTTCGGCACGCTCTTTTACAGATTCATGCAGGTGCTTTTTGATCTGCTCGTCTTCAGTAGGGTTGCTGCTTCTGCGTGCTGTACCTTTTATAGGTTGCGATATGAGTTCATCCCCCAGTTTTTGCAGGTAGCGCTCGGGGCTGGCACACATAACGGCATGATGGGGTAGGTTTAAGAAGGCTGCAAAAGGCGGATGTGCTTTGCGGTTCAAGGCGGCAAATGTGGCTGCAGGGTCAATGTTGGCGCATTCAACAAAAAATTCCTGGCAGAAATTCACTTCGTAAATATCACCGCGCTGAATATGTTCTTGCAGTCCTTTTACACGTTGCAAATAGTTTTCGCGGGCCAGGCGGGCCGTAAAGTCAAGTTTGGGTAATGCAGCAAAATCGGCTTTTGTGCTGATGATCTGCCGATAAAGTTCGTGGTCATCGCCATTGGTTTCCAGGTGCAGCACGCCATCGCGCAGGTAACCCACAATTTCGGGCTCAAAAAAGTAGAGCGGGGGAGCTTCTACGTTATCCGGGTGCCGTGAATGCAGTTTTTCCAAGTCATTCTTTACATCATAGCTAACATACCCAAACAACCAGGATGGTTTCTCCTCCCAAAGCTGATATAGTGAATCCAAAAAATTCGCATCAGGTTGAATGATCCGTTTCGCGCCTGCCGCAAATAACAGATCATATTGGTGGTATGGGTCTGGGTATTCATTGCCAGGATATACCGCAAAATGCTCAAGCTGCCCACCCCAAGCAAGTAGTTTGTTTAGAAATTCAGTAAGTGTGATATCTAGGCGGAACATGCTGCGAATATAGTTTGCTTGGTAACTAAAAAGCCCCGCATCTGCAGGGCTTCTTAAGTTTTAGATTTTAAATCTTCAATTTTCAAACATGCAACGCCCGCTTGTCCGTAGCATCCAAAGCGGCCTCTTTAATGGCCTCAGTGTAGGTTGGGTGGCCATGACTCATGCGGGCAATGTCTTCGGCACTGGCGCGGAATTCCATGGCGGTAACGCCTTCCATGATCAGGTCGGCAGCACGGGCGGCAATGATATGCATACCCAATACTTCATCCGTTTCTGCATCGGCAAGAATCTTCACCAAACCATCAACATCCATGCTGGCACGGCTGCGCCCCAGAGCACGCATCGGGAACTGCCCAACCTTGTATTTGGTTCCGGCTTCCTTCAATTCTTGCTCCGTTTTACCAACCCCGGCAACTTCCGGCCAGGTGTATACGATGTTTGGAATCAGGTTGTAGTTTATGTGTGGCTTTTGTCCGGCCAATTGCTCGGCAACCAGCACACCTTCTTCTTCTGCTTTGTGGGCCAGCATGGCACCGCGCACCACATCGCCAATGGCGTAAATGTTGGTAATGTTGGTCTGCAGGTGGTCATTAACCACAACACGACCTCTTTCATCGGTTTTTACACCGGCTTTGTCTAATCCTAAACCATCTGTGTAAGGTTTGCGACCAACTGAAACCAGACAGTAATCACCGGTAAAGGTTACTTCCTCGCCTTTCTTGTTGGTAGCGGTTACGGTAACCTCATTGCCTTTGCGCGTTACCTTGCTCACTTTGTGGCTCAGGTTAAAGTTTATCCCGCTCTTCTTAAGCGTGCGCTGCAATTCCTTGCCCATGCTTACATCCATTGTCGGGATGATGCTGTCCATAAATTCAACAACGGTTACCTCACTGCCAAGGCGCTTGTATACCGAACCGAGTTCAAGGCCAATTACACCACCGCCAATCACGATGAGGTGCTTAGGTATTTCCTTCAATTTCAGCGCTTCGGTAGAGGAGATGATGCGCTCTTTGTCGAATTTGGCAAAGGGCAATTCAATGGGTTTGCTACCTGTGGCGATGATGATATTTTTCGCTTCCAGGGTTTCTTCACCACCTTCATTTTTGGCCACCTTAACGTGAGTGGCATCCACAAAGCTACCGAGGCCGTTGTACACGTCAATTTTATTCTTTTTCATCAGGTAGGCAACACCATCGCAGGTTTGGTCTACCACGCCTTGCTTGCGAGCAATCATTTGGGCAAAATCGATTGTTGGTTTTTCAACCTGAATGCCGTGCTCAGCAAACTCATGCACTGCTTTGCTGTAATGCTCAGAACTATCTAAAAGCGCTTTGCTAGGGATGCAGCCCACGTTAAGGCAGGTGCCACCAAGGGTGCTGTATTTTTCTATGATTGCGGTTTTCATGCCCAGTTGCGCGCAGCGAATGGCGCTAACGTAGCCACCGGGGCCAGAACCGATTATGATTACATCGTACTTACTCATGGTATGTTTTTAATTGGGTTAGCAAAGGTAATTTTCGTGGTGGTTTTACACCTAATTACCTTATTGGATTTGACTATGAGGATTTAAGATTAAAAATTTAAGCTTTAAAAGCATCATTAAGGCAGTAAAAGGAAATCCTTAGCTTATTCTCAATTTCTGTAGAGCATAGCTTGTACTTTTTCATGTAAGATGACTTTTGCTCCACTTTTGTTTGAATGCCAATCCGCCATTTCAAAATAGCAGTTCAACGTATCGCTGCCTAGTTGGATAAACAGTTCGTCATACGTGTAATGAGAAAAATCTTGAAACGAATAATCAGTAGTATCATCTTTCAATTCATCCCAATGGTTAGCAATATATCGCCAAGGAAAATTCCAGGTTTTGTCCACTGTGTCTATTCTGTTGTTATTGCCATAAATTATTGCTTTTGTGGATCTCCCGACCTTGCTAAATAGAATTACTCTTCCTCCTTGGTTTGTGGGGCAATTTGAACTGCCCGATGAATAAATGACCAATGTGTCAGAATCAGTTGAGGTGTGTAAGATTTCAGTTTTTGTTTTGGGCACATCTAGAAATATTGGATCTGACAACCTCTTGTTTGCAGAACAGCCAAGCAACGCTAACACCGATAGAATGATTAGACTTTTCATTTAGGAAAAATATCAGATCAAGATAGAGACACCATTTTTAATATTTGGTTGTTTGAAATTAATACGCATTACATTTTAGAACAATCGTCTATCGTCTATCAGCCATCGACTTCAAATCCTAACTTTCCTCAAATACCCCTGTACAAAGGCTATCAGCACCAAAAACGCACTGAAGAAAACAGCCACTCTGCCGAGCACATCGCCATTTTTGGCGTAAAAGGTCATGTCATCATTGGCCATGAGCGTGTGGCGTATGGCTGCATCGGTAGCCCACGGTTGGGGGTCAATTACATCGCCCCGCTGGTTGATGAAGCACGAAATACCCGTGTTGGCACTGCGGGCAATGGCCCTGCGGTTTTCTATCGCGCGTAGCCGCGCATAATGCATATGCTGGCGGTGGCCATCGGTATCGCCCCACCAACCATCATTGGTTATGGCCAGAAAAATGTTGGCGCCATTGCGGGTGTAGCCGGTTACGTAGTCGCCAAACTCGGCCTCCCAGCAAATAATGGGTGCGGTCTTTATTTTTGGGTTTGATGCGGTAAAAACGGTTCGTTCTTTTTGCGTGCCGTGGGTGCCGGTCATGCCGCCCAGATCTACGATGATTTTGCCTAAAAGGGGCTGCAATAGCCAGCGGAATGGAAGTTGCTCAGCTGCTACCACCAATTTGCTCTTGTGATAAGGGGCAGAGTTACCATACCGGTTTACCTGGTAGGCGGTGTTGTAGATCTCATACCATTTGTTGCCATTTTTAAAGGGGATTGAAATTGGGGTTTTATTGGCCTCGTCAAACACTTTGTAGGTAGTGGCGCCAAAAACAACATTCAGGTTGCGGTATTTGCTTACCAGGTTACCAAAGCGCACCACACTGGCATTATTGTTAACGTAAAGTTCTTCAATGCCATAGCCCAGAAGTGTTTCGGGCCCGACCAGCAGGTCAACGCTATCGTCTAGCAGCGGTGTGGCAAGACGCAAGAACTTGTCCGTTTGCACATGTTCTGGCGTATTCCATTTTTCTTCAAATGACTCAATATTGGGTTGCACAACCACAACATCCACCGGAAAGCCCTTTTCTTCATAAGCGTTATACGCTTTTAACGAAACAGAGATAGGTGCCACCACAAGAAAGATTGCGCCAATCAGCCAGCGAACCATTTTGCCCTTATTGCCTTCCTGCCAAAACAGATAGGCCTGAAAAAGTTGAATGTTTATCAGCCACACCCATAGCGTGCCGCCCATATGTCCGGTTTTGTCATACCACTGAATCCATTCGGCCTTAGCCGCAAACGCGTTGCCCAGATCCAGCCAAGGGAAGCTCAGATCCCAGTCCTGGTGCAGCATTTCTAGACTGATCCACAAAAAGGGCAAGCCGATAAGTGCCCGTTTGTAACCGATTTTTCGACCTACAATAGAGAAAAGCGTAATTACAAAAGCCATTAATGCGCCATTAATTACCGTGGTGGCAATAGGGCCAATAACGTGCGCATTTTTAACCCAGAGGGTAGTGGTGAGGTTAAAGAGAGCAAAGGCTAGCCAGCTATATAGAAAAAGGGCAAATGATTTTCTTTTAGTCTGTCCATTGCTGATTTGGTTTTCAACCCAGAGAATGGGTAAAAAAGCCACAAAGATTAAGAATACAAAGCCCGTAGTGGGCCACGCAAAGTGCAAGAGCAACCCTGTTGCTAGTGCAGCTAGTAAATAGTATAATCGCTTTTTCATGCGTTGCGAAGATACCAACCTCACCAAAGGAATAAAGTCTAATTTTGGCCGTAGTATGAAAAAAGCACTTCCCCATATTTTAACCCTTGGCAACTTGTTATGCGGCATTCTTAGCCTTCGTGCCATCTTTAATGATGAACCGTTCTGGGCCATCTCCTTTGTTTTTGCTGCCGCGGTGCTCGATTTTTTTGATGGATTTGTAGCACGTGCTTTGGGCGTTAGCGGAGATCTGGGCAAACAATTGGATAGCCTAGCAGATAATGTGACATTTGGGGCTGTGCCAGCCGTGATGTTGTTGTCGGTTAATGGCTTTCTACATCAGTTGCCAACAAACATACTTGGATGGATGCTTTTTGGTGCTAGCTTACTTGTTGCTGCCTTGGCAACGCTGCGGTTAGCCATATTTAATCTTGATGAAAGCCAAGTCAGTGGGTTTAAAGGTATGCCTACACCTGGGAATACACTGCTAATTAGTGCCTTGTATTATGCCTTTTTTGAAATCTCGGGTTCATTTTTTTCTGCCTTATTTCAAACGGACTTTTTGTTTCTCATAGTGATCATATTTATAGCGGTTTGGCAGGTTTTGCCCATACCCCTGATGGCGCTAAAGTTCAAGACATGGCAGTTCAAGTCAAATCGATGGCGCTATCTTTTTATTGTTTTTAGTGCTGTTCTATTCTTTGCCTTTTTTATAGAGGCTATACCTATTATTATACTTTTGTACCTTCTTTTTTCAATCGCGCAAAACACCAGTAAAGCATCATGAAATTTAGAGCAGAAATAAACGTAATGCCCCTTAAAGCAATTTTAGACCCGCAGGGGAAAACCGTTGCAGCCAGTATGAAAAATATTGGTTTACCAGAAGTTAGTAATGTTAGAATCGGCAGGCACATTCACTTAGAGCTAGAAGCAACTAATAAAGAAACTGCCCACCTCAAGGTAGAAGACGCATGCAAAAAACTTCTTGCTAACCCAATAATGGAGAGTTACGATTTTACTTTGTTTGAAGTGTAATTTACATTCACTGAAATTAATTACCCTGTTTAGCTATTGCTTTGCGGGGTTTTTTATTTTTAGGGGTGAATTATTTAGCACACATATATCTATCTAGAGATCATCAGGATGAATTGCTTGGTAATTTTATTGCAGACGCAGTAAAGGGCAGACAATTTTATGATTATCCAGAAGCTGTTAAGCAGGGGATTTTACTTCATCGTTTTATTGATGATTATACAGATACACACCCAATCGTTTTAGAAACAAAAATTCTTTTTAGACCTATTTATCACAAGCTCTCTCCAATACTTGTAGATATTCTTTACGATCATTTCTTGGCTAAAAATTGGTTACACTATCATGAAGTTCCTTTGCGGCAATTTGTAGATCAAGCCTATAATTATCTAGAACAGCGCAAGGCAGAAATGCCAGAAAGAATAAAAGCGATGCTTCCTTATATGATAGAACATGATTGGTTATTTAATTATCAGTATAAAGAAGGCATAGAACGCACATTGCTAGGCATGAGTAAACGGGTAAGAGGTGGTGAGGTTTTAAAATTTGGCTGGAGGGATTTGGAGCCTGTTTATGAAGTTGTGCAAGACCACTTCAAAGACTTTATGCAGGCTATTGATGGTGCGGTTACAGAATGGCGCCAAGATTATATAAAATAAAAAAGCCAACTCAGTATGCTGAATTGGCTTTTGTGCCCCAGGCGGGAATCGAACCCGCACCCGCATTTCTGCAGACAGGATTTTA
>CAYQDW010000028.1:0-33313 GCA_964416385.1 uncultured Cryomorphaceae bacterium
CAAAAAGTAAAATAAAGAGTTTGCTTATTTTTTTATTTACCCCTATTTTAAAATAAGGGCATGCTTAATTTTATTGCAGGGCAATTTTTAAACCAAGGGAGCTTCAAGAGCTTTTTACCCAACCCCATAAACCGATTTTGGCAGGTTGATGATATGCAGCTTCTGCAACTGCTAAGCAAAGCAGACAGGTTTTTAGGCAGGCTAGACATGTATTCTATGTACGTAGACATAGACCACTATATACGCATGCATCTGGCTAAAGAAGCCACACAAAGCAGCAAAATAGAAGGTACGCAAACCAATATGCAAGAGGTTTTTTTAAAGAAAGAGGAGGTAGCCTTAGAAAAACGAGACGATTGGGAAGAAGTGCAGAACTATATAGACGCTATGAACAAAGCAGTAGCGCAACTGCATTCTCTGCCGTTTTCTTCTCGCCTTATAAAACTTACGCATAAAACACTATTGCAGGGTGTTCGGGGCAAGCACAAACTACCGGGCAGCTATCGCACCAGCCAAAACTGGATTGGTGGTGCAAGCATTAGCGATGCTCTATTTGTGCCGCCACCTCATTACGAAATTGCGGCGCTCATTTCAGATTTAGAGAAGTTTGCCAATGATGAGAGTAACCCGCTGCCAGAACTTCTGAAGATAGGCATCATCCAATACCAATTCGAAACCATCCACCCATTTTTAGATGGCAACGGCAGGGTGGGGCGTTTGCTCATAACGCTTTATTTGGTAAACAAAGGCATCTTAAAATCGCCTATACTGTACCTTTCAGACTTTTTTGAGCGTAACCGGCAGCTGTATTACGATAACCTGATGCGTGCCAGAACGCACAACGATATTAACCAATGGCTCAAATTTTTCTTAAAAGGCATTATCGAGATTTCGCAAAAAGGGGTGCAAACCTTTGATGCCATTTTACAACTCAAAAAAGTAGTAGAAGCTAAAATCGCTACCCTAGGTACGCGTGCTACCGATGCCCAAAAAGTGTTAAATCTACTTTACGAGCGCCCAATAATAGATGCAGCTCGCGTAATTGCCGCAACAGGACGATCAGGTGCAACTGCATATAAAATTATAGATGATCTTGAAAGGTTGGGTATTCTAAACGAAATATCAGGCGGTAAACGAAACAAGCTTTACATGTTTACCGACTATCTGGAATTATTTAGCAAGTAAAAAGCGAATGAATTGCTATCTGGTAAACGAGGGCGTAGCCAAATATGCATTTTAATTGATTGTAGAAATTTTCTGCACCCTTCGCGTAGAGTGAACGCGTATCAAATTAATCGTACTCAGGCAGGAGCTTAAGCCACTGCCCCGTAGCGCTTGAGAACTGGGGATATTGATGTAAGATGATTGATGGTAACAATCGTCTAAAAACAAAAAACCCTCACAATAAATGCAAGGGTTTAAATTTTCGTGGTGCCACCAGGAATCGAACCGGGGACACAAGGATTTTCAGTCCTTTGCTCTACCAACTGAGCTATGGCACCAACGCTGTTAAGCGGGCGCAAATTAAATAAAAACACTTTTCACTGGCAACATCTTTTTTTACTTGATTTAATAAACTTTGTAATCATGAAAATAGCGGTTGATATTGGCAATACAAGAACAAAAGTCGCCTATTACGATGAGCATAATCAAATGACTTTTGAAGTCGTTGCGGATATTAAAACCTTCAAGAAACGCTTTACTCAGCATTTCACAAATGGCATTATAAGTTCTGTACAGAATGAAGTCAGCATAGAAGCTTGGCAGCAGGCGTTTCCTGATGTACGCTGGCACATTCTTTCTGCACAATCAGCCGTACCATTTCGCAATGCCTATCAAACGCCACAAACTTTAGGTTTAGATCGCATTGCACTCGTAGCAGCAGCGGCACACTACTTCGCTGGCCAGCATACCCTTGTTATAGATGCAGGTACCTGCGTTACCTATGATTTTATCCGAGCAGATGGTACTTATCTAGGCGGTGCAATATCACCTGGGCTTACAATGCGGTTAAAAGCCATGCATCACTTTACGGCAAAATTACCAGAAGTTCAACGCTTAGAAACGTGTGATTTGATTGGCTCATCTACCACAACCTGCATGCAAAGTGGCGCTTTACATGGCTTAGTGGCCGAATTGAGCGGAACAATAGCAGCTTATGAATCACGTTTTAGTAGTGTACAGATTGTTTTAACCGGAGGCGATATGAAAACACTTGCTTCTCTAATGAAAAATAACATCTTTGCACGGCCAAAATTTTTGCTCGAAGGATTACATGTCATTCTCGCGTCAAACACGCTTTAAGCTTCTTTTATGTCTGGTTTGTTTAGTTACAAGCTGGGGGCGTCTTGGCGCCCAAGTAAATGCGGTTTCGCCATTAACTGTTTTTGGTTTGGGCGATTTGAGCGAGGGCTATTTTGCACAAAATTTTGGCATTGGAGGCGCATCAATTGCCGTTCGTGAGCCACTCTATATCAATATTGCAAACCCAGCCTCTTACTCTGCATTAGAATACACCACCTTAGAGTTGGCAGTTTCTAATAGGTTTATTCAGCAACGCATTGAAGCTACCAACCAAAATCTCTCAAACCAAAGTTCCTACTTTAATTACTTTGGCTTGGGTTTTCGTATTAACAAATGGTGGGGGATGACGGCATCTCTTGCACCTTATAGCTTTGTAGGCTACAATATATTTACCACAGACAGTGTTGCTGATTTTGGCGAGCTGCTCTACGAATTTCAAGGTAAAGGCGGTATAAATCAAGTGGTTATAGGTAACGCCTTTGAACCGTTCAAAAACTTTAGTATTGGTATTAATGCCCGATATTTATTCGGTTCATGGGATCGTAGTGATGCCATCCTTTTTAATAATCAGCAGTTCTACAACTCTAAACGCCTAACCACCAATGGTGTAAGCTCATTTGCCTTTGACTACGGTATGCAATATACCCTGCCTGTAGGCGATAACAAGGAAATGGTGTTTGGAGCGACTTATGCTAATCAAATCGATCTTAAAGCTATTCAAAGCACTGTAAAGTATTCTTTCTTATACAACAATCAAGGTATTGAGGTGCCTTTTGATACGTTAAATGCAGCCTTAGAAGTACCAGGTTTGGTAACGCTACCTTCTCGGTATGGTGTAGGTTTGAGTTACGGTAAGCGCCATCCTAATTGGTTGAGCTATGCTTGGATGATTACTGGAGAGTATACCGCTACCCAATGGAGTAAATTCAGAGATTTTAATAATTCTGGCGGATTGAATGACTCTTGGCGTGCATCCGTAGGGGGATATTTTATACCAGCATTTTCATTTGAAGGCTCAAAGCGCGCCAAAACCTATTTTTCAATGATTGAATATCGCTTTGGTGGCTACTATGAGCAAACACAGCTGGTATTAAACGATGAAAACGTCATGAACTATGGTTTTACAATGGGTTTAGGTATGCCCATAGCGTATAGAAATCTAGCCCCCGGCGAAAAGAAAAGCACCGTAATTAACTTTGGTATAGTTGTTGGAAATAAAGGTAACGGACAAGCAGATCAACTAAATGAACGTTACATAAACCTATTAGTTGGGCTAACGTTAGGAGATCAGTGGTTCCAAAAGTTTAAATTCAGATAAATTCTATTGTGATGAAACGACTCGTAATTGCAATGTTAACGGCTACAACTGTAGTGCTTCATGCGCAACCTGTTAAACCTTGGGGCGACACCCCCGCTGATAGCGTACGCTGTTGGGAAAACTTGAATATCGCAGGTTCTTATTATCAAAATAAAACATATGAACAGGCCTATGATTCATGGTATCAACTTTACACCATGTGCCCACAGGCTTCTAAGAATACGTTTATTATAGCGCCAAAAATTATTGAAGCCAAAATTAAGAGCGCAATTGATGCTGATGAGAAAAAAGCACTTGTTGCCATTTTAATTGAGCAATATGATAAGCGCTTAGAATATTTCTTTGAGGCAGATAAGGAGGGTATTGTTCTTAGTGATAAAGCTGCAGATTACTTAAAGTATAACAGTGATTCAACTGAGAAAGCTTATCAACTCTTCAAAAAGGCGTTTAATGTAGCTGGTAAAGACATGTATCCTAATCATATGAATGGGTACTTTATTTCTACCGTGCGCATGTTCAACGAAAAGAAGATTGAAATTGATGAAATGTTAGAGGCCTATAACTTTATTACAGATGCACTTGACTATAACATCATTAGATACAATAAAGAAATAGCTGCGGCAGAAGAATTGTTAGAAAATGACAATTGTGATGCAAAGTGTGAAAAGCAGTTAAGTAGAAACCAACGCATTGTAGATGGCTATAGCAAGGTTCAAGGTAATATTGAAAAAATGCTTGCCCCAGTGTTAAGCTGTGATAAGCTAGACCTTGTATACACACAAGAAAAGTTTGACGCGAATAAAGAAGACGTAAGATGGTTGTATACAGCATCAAAAATGTTAGCAAAAAAGCGCGTTGACGATGACGGAAATGAAACTGATTGTACAGACAATCCACTTTACTTTAACATCTCTGAAGCGCTTTACGCACTTGAACCTTCTGCACAAGCTGCACGTAACTTGGCTATTATTGCCTTAAAAAACAAGGATTACAAAGTTGCTGCCAAATATTATGAGGAAGCTTCTAACCTAGAAGAAGACTCACGCGTTAAGGCTCAGGATATGATTAAGGGCGCTTATTGCTACCAACAGCTCGGTAACTTGAGCCAAGCAAAGAGCTACGTGTTACAAGCCGCCAAGTTGCGTAAAAACTGGGGAGACCCTTATATCATGTTAGCCGCAATTTATGCAGATGCAGCCGGCTCATGTGGTAGCAATGCGGTAGAAAAGAATGCCGTGTACTGGGTAGGTATAGATAAGTTGAACTATGCTATTTCTGTAGATCCAGATTGTGCTAAGCGTGCCAATCAACTCATAGCTGCCTACAAAAAAGCTGTACCAGATAAGAGCACTGCTTTTGCACTGGGCTATAAAGAGGGCGATAAGGTACCCGTAGAATGCTGGATTAACGAAACAGCCGTTGTCAAGTTCTACTAAATGAAAGGTATATTTTGTAAAGTCGTGGTTGCGCTGTGCGCAATTGCGACTTTCTTTTTTACGGGATGTACCAACTCTGCCGAAGAAATAAGCAAGCTTTCGGCGGATGAAGCTTTAAAGCCACTAAACGTTCAATATGATGTGGCATACAACTATTCAGATTCTGCCCGTCAACGTCTTGCGCTGCTCGCGCCTATTGTTTCAGACTTTTCTCATGCAGACGAACCTTATTATGAATTTAGTGAAGGTATAGACGTTACATTTTTTGATACTTTCGGAGAACCAGAAAGTTACTTGAAAGCAGATTATGCCAAGCAGCTCATTGAAAAAGATATGTGGGAGGCGCGTGGCGATGTAGTGGTTAGAAATAAAAAAGGTGAACAACTAAATACAGAACACCTGATTTGGAATGTGAAGGAGGAAAAAATCACGAGTGATGTTTTTGTAAAAATAACCACGGCTGACGAGGTTATTATGGGCGAAGGCTTTGAAGCTGACCAAAACTTTACATCCTACAAATTAAAGGGTAAAGTACGCGGAGAGTTAAAAATTAAGGATGTTGGTGATGAATAAAATGTTACGCATTGTAGAAATTATGTGGGCTGTGATAGCTGCTGTTAGTGCTTTTGAAGCATATCGTCTTTGGGGTGTAGAACAACAAAAAGCCCTCATCTTTTTGGCTTTTTTAGCCCTGGCGATATTTATGTTTTTCTTTAGGAGGCGTACCCGAAAACGCTATGAGCAAGGTGGCGCTCAAAATCAGAACTAAGATATAATGACCTATATTTTCATCATCGTTTTAACGATTGTCTTTTCTGCTTTATTCTCTGGGTTAGAGATGGCCTACTTAAGTGCTAACAAATTGCACATAGAACTTCAACGTAAAAAGGGCATCTTTCCTTACGCGCAAGTATCGTTTCTAGTGCAAAACCCCGCACGGTTTATCGCAACTATTTTAGTAGGTAATAATATTGCGTTGGTCATTTATGGCCACTATATGCATCTAGAACTTGGGCCCATCTTCGGCTTTACATCTTCTGCCTATCTCATTCTTTTCTTAGAAACTTTTTGTTCTACACTGCTTATTCTTTTTCTGGCAGAGTACATCCCCAAAGCCCTTTTTAGGGCACATGCTGACAATATGCTCAAGGTCTTTGCCATTCCTGCTTACGTGCTTTATTTTATCTTGTACTTGCCGGTGAGCTTTTTTACAGGTATTTCTAATCTGGTAATCAAATATTTCTTGCGCAAAGAAATGCCAGATACAAGACCCGTTTTTGGTCGTGTTGAACTTGATAATTACGTGCGAGAACGTATGGCAGACCAACGCGATCAGCTCGATGAATTAGATCCAGAACTTGAAATTTTTAAAAACGCCTTAGAGTTTTCTACACGTAAGGCGCGTGAATTTATGATTCCTAGAACAGAGCTCACCGCGATGGATGTTACAGGTACCATAGATGAAATGAAAAATTTGCTTGTAGATACTGGCTTTTCTAAGATTCTGGTATATAGTGATAGCATTGATAATATTATCGGCTACGCACATGCATTTGAGCTGTTTAGAAAACCAAAAGATATTCGTGCAATCGTACGGCCATTGCTTTTTATACCAGAAAGTATGAAGGCTAATGAAATTTTAAATGGCTTTACCCGTGAGAATAAAAATATGGCCATTGTTATTGATGAGTTTGGCGGTACAGCGGGGCTTATAACGCTAGAAGACGTGGTGGAAGAAATTTTTGGTGAGATTGAAGATGAGCACGACACAGATGAGTTTATTGAGCGTAAAATCAGTGATTCAGAATATGTGTTTTCATCTCGACTAGAAATTGATTATCTCAATGATGAGTATGAACTAAACCTGCCAGAGTCAGACAATTACACAACACTTGGTGGATGGATTATTGATGCACACGAATCTATTCCAGAAAAAGGCGAGGTTATTTTGCTTGGCGATTTTAGCGTTACCATCCGCAAAGTATCAGATAACCGCATAGAAGAAGTGGCGCTCAAGCTATTAGCACCAGACTAACGCTCTATCGCCCCTAAATCAGGATTTATCGTTCTTATGTTGCCTTTTATATCAAAAGGAACCAGTGTGGCATCATTATTATTTCCAAGATCTAATGCCGGAGATATGCTATCCAGCTCATAGTCATTGTTAAGCTGATCGATAAATGCTGGCGAAATATTAAATATACAACCGGGGAAATACGTTGGGTCTGTAATGTCATAGTGCATATCATCAGGTTCTTCTTCTATACGCAACAATGACGTGTTAAATTGATAAGAAAAAGTAGCCGAAGGATCTATGCCAAGACCTACTTCACTTTGGCTGTTCCCATAAATAATACAATTACCAAAATAGGCCTTAGTGAGCGCGCGATAATAGCGGTTGCCAATACCGTCTTCAAAAAAGTTAACAAGAGCTACGGCAGGAGAGGTGCGGCTGCTGGTAATCCAGTAATTGGCAAAGGTGCTATGCCTAAAAGTATAGTTGCCACCAAGACCGTAAAACAGATGTAAGCCACAGTTTCCAACAATTGTGTTTTCGGCCAAAAGATTAGCATAGCCACCGTAAATGCCTACCCGCGAGTGGTTGAGTATTTGCACATTTTTTAATGTGAGATTTGGTGTTGATAGCGATGTGCTATCTACACGGAGTCCTGTTGTGGCATTTTTGATAACGGCATTGTTAATTACGTTGCCAGTACTGCCACTTTGGATGAAAATACCACCTAAAAGGCCGCCCCATTGGCCAGGAATATTCTCGTAGTTAGGTTCTAGCCGATCTCCTTGAATTAAAACAGGATTTGAGAAATCGCCCTGCTCTGCGGCATCAACAAACAATTGTCCCCCCCTATAAACCCATAAGCCAGAATTGGCATGAAAATGAATGTTCGCGCCTGCAAGAATGTTTAAGCTGCAATTGCTGTCTACTACAGCATAGCCATAAACAACATGAGGCTTATCTGTGCCCCAAATTTCATTACAAGAAAGTACAGAATAGGGAATTTCTATATTAGGATAAGGTGCAGGCTGGTTGATAACCAGAACGTTGGTTGGATAATGAAAATAGGCATCTTGTGCTAGCGTTACCAAATCAACATCTTCAAGTACATTTCCCGTTTCAAACAGAATAGAATCTGTATACAATAAGCTATTGGCACCCATCACATCGGCCGTAACTTCAATAAATATATATATGCTGTCATTGGCTCTAAGTTCTACATCGGTGATGTTTTTGGTGGATGCCCCGTTAACATTCATTCTGTAAAATGAACTTTGACCACGCCCCAGATAAATGCGATTAATCAGAATATTTTCATTTGACGTATTGTAAACCTTCAAAATGCGCGTGCTACTGCCAATGGTTGTAAATACCGTGTCGAGGTAAATGGTGTCTTGGCTAAAGGCAAGTTGCACGTTACGCGTAACAAATGCCGTTTCTTTTCTGCAACCAAAAAGAAGCATTAGTGCAATAAAAAGCAATCCCCAAAATTTACCCAAGTACTTCATGAACATGTAACGCACGCTTCAAATGTATATTCTACCTTTATGGCAAAGATGCTTTCAAAAATTAGAATAGAAAGTATTGCTGTTCGTAAAACTTGATTATTTTTGCCGCCCCAAGGGAAATAGGGCACAAACTCTATTCAAATAAAGGTTTATAGTATGAAAAAAGGAATTCATCCAGAAAATTATAGGTTGTGTGTCTTTAAAGACATGTCTACCGGAGACCAGCAAATCATCAGATCTTGCGCCAATACCAGAGAAACAATAGAAGTTGATGGTGTTGAATACCCACTCGTGAAAATGGAAATCTCTTCTTATTCGCATCCATTTTACACTGGTAAAGTTAAATTGGTAGACACTGCTGGTCGCGTTGACAAGTTCCGCAGCCGCTACGCAAAGTTCCAGAAATAACAAACTATTAGTAATAATTGCACACTGCCCTCGCGAGAAATCGTGGGGGCTTTTTTATTTTCACCACATAATTAATGGCTATGAACTTAATTTTCTTTGACGGTGATTTGCGTAAGCACCTGTTACCATTTACATACACAAGACCATTAGCGCAAATGCGCATTGGCATTTTAACCATTGCGGAAAAGTGGGAAAAACACCTTGAAACGGTTGCTTCTTACTATACCGTTAATTATTTAGCCGCTAAATACAAGCTAAAAATAGCCGCTGATAACTTGATGATCAACGGCGCTTTGTGTCCAGATTTGCGCCTTCTTGGTAAAATAATCGAGTTAAAACGCGGTCAGGGCTTGTACATTGGCGATGTGCTCTTAGCGGCTAGGCTGTCTGATGTAGATGCCGTAGAATATGAAAATAAAATAGCTGAGCGCATAAATTATGCTGCAGAGGTTACGCTTATTGATAGACCTTGGAAGTTATTTAAACATAATGCTAAAGAACTACAGCGCGACTTTGACCTAATTACAGCAGGTAGAACGAGTGCAAATTTACACAGCACCAATACTGTTATCGGTGATAATATTTTTGTTGAAGAAGGTGCAAATGCCTTTGCAGCCACATTCAATACCCTTGATGGTCCTATTTATTTGGGCAAACAAACCGAGGTGATGGAGGGTACTGTAGTCCGTAACGGACTGGCCTTGTGTGCGGGATCTTCGCTAAAAATGGGTGCAAAAATATATGGCGCCACCACAATTGGTCCGCACAGTAAAGTTGGAGGCGAGGTAAGCAATAGCATCATTTTTGGATATAGCAATAAAGGCCATGATGGCTTTTTAGGAAATAGCGTAGTTGGCGAGTGGTGTAATCTTGGTGCAGATACAAATACCAGTAACCTTAAAAACAACTATGATGAGGTTAAGCTGTGGAGTTATGTGCGCAACGGCTTTACACGTACTGGCGAACAATTTTGTGGCCTAATGATGGGAGATCATAGTAAATGTGGTATTAATACCATGTTTAATACGGGCACGGTGGTTGGTGTTAGCGCTAATGTTTTTGGTAGTGGTTTTCCACGAAACTTCATTCCAAGCTACGCTTGGGGAGGCGCACAGGGCTTTTCTATATATCAACTTGATAAAGCTCTTGCCACTGCAGAACGTGTAATGATGCGAAGAAATATTGCTTTAAATGATATTGAAAAGGATATACTTACCACCATATTTGAAGCGAGTAAAGAGCATAGAAGCTTCTAAGAATGCATCATGGCATAAAGATTGACCACATAAAGCGCATATATCTATAGGCCAAGAATGAGAGATTTTTGCTGACATATTGGCTATAAAAACAGACTAATGAAGCTAGACGATTTGCTTAACCTTGACAGACTGTCATCAGGAAACGTATTGAACGATGATACCGAATTTATTCCCTTAGTAACCAATGAATCAGACATAGATTGGAATGAATCTGAGTTAGGGGAGGATATTCCAATTTTACCACTTCGCAATACCGTGGTTTTTCCCGGTGTAGTAACCCCAATTACAGCTGGGCGCGATAAGAGCGTGAAGCTCATAAATGATGCACAAAAGGGCAACCGTATTATTGGCGTTTTGGCGCAAAAAGATCCGGATGTAGAAAATCCTGGCCCGGCAGATGTGCATAGCGTTGGTACTTTGGCCAAAATCATTCGTATTTTTAAAATGCCTGATGGTAATACAACCATCATCATTCAAGGTAAAAAGCGTTTTTCAATTAAAGAATGGAGCGGAGAAACGCCCTATTTACGTGCAAAAATTGAAATTTTAGAAGATGCACAACCCAAACGTGGTAACAAGAAGTTTAAAGGTCTTATAGGTAGCGTTAAAGATCTTGCACTTCAAATAATACAAGAATCACCAAACATTCCTTCAGAAGCACAATTTGCAATAAACAACATCACTAGCGATAAATTCCTAGTCAATTTTATCTCATCTAACTTAAATATTGATGTTTCTGGAAAGCAGGAGTTGCTAGAATTGGCAGACTTGAGTGAGCGTGCAAATAAGGTGCTCAAGCATCTTATTCGCGAATTGCAGATGCTTGAGGTAAAAAATGAAATCCAAAGCAAGGTAAAAACAGAATTTGATCAGCAGCAGCGCGAATATTTTCTGCAGCAGCAAATGAGAACCATTCAAGAAGAATTGGGTGGAACTTCTGTAGATGCAGAATTAGAAGATATGCGCAAAAAGGCCAAATCTAAAAAGTGGCCAGAAAAAGTTAGTGAGCATTTTGAAAAAGAACTCACAAAACTACAGCGTCTAAATCAACAAATGCCAGAGTTTAGCATTCAGCGCAATTATTTAGAGCTGATGCTAGATCTTCCGTGGAATCAATTTAGCAAGGATAGATTTGATTTGAAGCGCGCAAAACGCATCCTAGACAGAGACCATTTTGGTTTAGATGATGTAAAAGAGCGCATCATTGAGTATTTGGCGGTTCTAAAGTTAAAGGGCGACATGAAATCTCCAATTCTTTGTCTTTATGGCCCTCCAGGTGTTGGTAAAACATCCTTGGGAAAAAGTATTGCAGAAGCTTTAGGTCGGAAATATATCCGTATGAGTTTAGGCGGTTTGCGCGATGAAGCCGAAATTAGAGGACATAGAAAGACTTATATCGGTGCGATGCCTGGTAGGGTTATTCAAAATATTAAAAAAGCAGAAACGGGCAATCCAGTTTTTGTGCTTGATGAAATTGACAAGATAAGTTATGGCGGACAAGGTGACCCTAGCAGCGCCATGCTCGAAGTTTTAGACCCAGAGCAGAATAATGAGTTCTATGATAATTATCTTGAGCTTGGCTATGACCTGAGCAAGGTAATGTTCATCGCTACCGCAAATAACCTTCACAGTATACAGCCTGCCCTGCGCGATAGGATGGAAATTATTGACATTACGGGTTATACTTTAGAAGAAAAAGTACAAATAGCAAAACGCCACTTGTTGCCCAAGCAATTGCAAGAGCACGGGCTTTCTGCAGAGCAGTTGCGTTTAGGCAAGCGCGAGTTTGAATATGTTGTTGATGGCTACACACGCGAAAGTGGTGTTAGAAGTTTAGAAAAGCAACTTGCCAAGCTGGTGCGCAATGCCGCAAAGAGTATTGCAATGAACGAATCATACCCTGAAGTTATGGGTATAGAAGATGTTAGAAAAGTCTTAGGTGCGCCACGCTTTGATAGAAATAGAGAACAATCTAATGATGTAGCTGGTGTTGTAACCGGTTTGGCTTGGACTCCTGTGGGTGGAGAAATCCTGTTCATTGAGAGTAGTTTAAGTCGTGGAAATGGCAAACTTATGATTACTGGTAATTTGGGTGATGTAATGAAAGAAAGTGCCACAATTGCGCTCGCTTTCATAAAAAGTCATGCCGAGGAATTAGGAATACCTTACAGCGTCTTTAAAAATTGGGATATTAATATCCACGTACCAGAAGGTGCTACGCCAAAAGATGGCCCAAGTGCAGGTATAACCATGTTAACAGCATTAACCAGCCTCTTAACGCAGCGCAAGGTTAAAAGTAAAATCGCAATGACAGGTGAAATTACGCTACGCGGAAAAGTACTGCCCGTTGGTGGAATTAAAGAAAAAATACTCGCTGCAAAGCGTGCAGGCGTTAAAACGATAATTCTTTGTGAAGACAACAGAAAAGATATTGATGAAATCAAGGAGTACTACTTAAAAGGGTTGTCTTTTCATTATGTGAAAGAAATGAGTGAGGTATTAGATGTGGCTTTGCTTAATGAAAAGGTTACAAATGCAAGAAAGCTGGAGTTTAAAGAGGAGAATCAAACTTCCGCTCAGGTAAATTAATGTACCGCGATTTAGGCATGCGAAAACTAAATCTAACTTGTTATTTGCGAAGTCAGCATGAAAACGCAATACTGTATACAAGCGAGCTGCGTTAGCCTATATTGTTATAATTTCACCCGCATGCACAAACTGCTTTTTTCCATCGTTTTTGGCGCATTATTTACACTTACTGGCGCTGCTCAAATTGGTGGTACCGCCATTTATAGTTTTTTAGGTACACCAATCGCACCCCGCGTAGCTGGGGCTGCAGCCAATGTGCTTGCCAATACAGAAGATGATGTGACTTTTGCGCTTTGGAATCCCGCACTCATAAACTCAGCCATGCACGGCCAAATGAGTCTCAATGTGGCACCTTTGGCGGATGGGGTTCTTTTTGGTGAAGCAACCTATAGTCACACCTTTGAAAAGGCTGGGAGTTTTGTTGCGGGGGTAAAATATGTAGACTACGGTTCTTTTCTGCGCACAACAACACAGGCCCAAGTGGTTGGAGGTTTCACTGCTGCGGATTATGCTTTTCAATTGGGCTATGGTTACCATATAGATAGCAATTGGCAGGTGGGGGCTTCGTTAAAAATAATCAATGGTACATACGCGTCTTTTGTAAGTTGGGCTTGGGCAACAGACCTTGCAGCAGTATATCAAATTCCTAATAGCCGTTTAGCTATGACCCTTGTTCTGGCTAATTTGGGCACGCAACTCACCACCTTTTCTGGAGACTTTGAGCCCTTACCTTTAAATGTAAAGTTTGCTATTTCTTCTCGCTTTAAACACGTGCCCCTTCGCCTAAATCTAATGCTAGACAATCTGCAACAATTTAATCTACAATACAACAACCCCAATAATATAACGCGAGACCCCATTACAGGAGAAGAGGTAATAGTAAAAGAAGGCATCGTGAACAATATTATGCGTCATGTTACGCTTGCTGCAGAAATTGCGCCTTCTAAAAATTTCAACATACAATTGGGTTATTCCTTTAGACGGGGTTTTGAAATGGAATTACCAACAAGGAGAAGTTCTGCCGGCCTAACCTTTGGTATTGGTTTTAGGGTAAGCAAGTTTAGAATTAACTATGCCAATACAAATATGAACATCGCTGGTAGAATGCATCACTTTGGCATCACCACGAGCTTGGGTAATTTTAAGAATAAGAATAAATGACAGCGCGCATAACCATAGCTATTGATGGGCATTCTTCAACAGGAAAAAGCACATTGGCGCGCCAATTGGCCAAAGAACTGCAGTACATTTATGTGGATAGTGGTGCTATGTACAGGTGTGTTACGCTATTTGCGCTAAAAGAAAATTTTTTATCAGATGCTGGCTGTGATGAGGTTCGCCTTGTAGAAGCGCTACCAAAACTCAAAATCTCTTTTAATAAAGGTGATGAGGATGGAAAAAATCATGCTTTTTTAAATGGGGAAGATGTTGAGCAAGAAATTAGATCCATGTATGTGAGTGGCTTTGTGAGCAAAGTAGCTGCTATTCCTCAAGTACGCAGACATCTTGTTGCTTTGCAACAAGAAATGGGGTTACAAAAAGGTGTGGTGATGGATGGCCGTGATATTGGCACCGTTGTTTTTCCTGATGCAGAACTAAAAATATTTATGACGGCAGATGCTGAGGTTAGGGCTCAAAGAAGATATGAAGAGCTTAAACAGGCAGGAAAAGATTATCCGCTAAAAGAGGTTTTGGCCAACGTGATTATGCGTGATCAAGAAGATTCTAATCGGGCGGATAGCCCGTTAATAATAGCCGAAGGTGCAAAGGTTTTAGATAACTCTAATCTTACCCCAGAAGAGCAATTTTCAATTGCACTGGGGTGGGCGCTTGATGAAATTACGCGTGTAAATTGATTGTTATTACGTTGTAGCGCCTTGCTTCTTATGAACTAGCTCCTTAATAAAGTTGATGTACTTGATCATCGCCTCTTCTTTAGGCATGCCTTCTAAACGTTTCCATTGGTCATGCATAAAAGTGCGCACTACATCTGAGTTAGCGGTTGGTCTTTCATTACTATTGTCTCCAAGGCTTGCTTGCTTGTAAAAACCATATGCAATGAGCATTACATCTGGCGCTTGTTTAGGCAAGTTTCTGCCTATTTCAACATATTTTAAAAATTCTTTTTCCAGTTCGCTAGTGGCCATAGTTACATATTAGCGTGACAAAAGTAGATAAATAGACCAATTAGTTCTTTTACTGTTTGTTAGTCATGGTTGCAAGTACGGTAACGCCTCCTTTTACGATTTGTTCTTTTTGTACTTGTACGTTCATATCTAGCGGTAAAAAAATGTCTACGCGACTACCGAAGCGAATAAAGCCAGAGTCAGCACCTTGCTTAACGCGCATACCAGGTTTGGCATACATGATAATGCGCTTTGCCAATGCACCTGCGATTTGGCGGTAGAGAATATCACCCGTTTTTTCTCCTTTTACTACTACGGTTGTACGCTCATTTAAGGTGCTGCTTTTTGGGTGCCATGCCACCAAAAACTTGCCTGGATGGTATTTTGCATAAGTTACTTCTCCACCTATCGGATAGCGATTAACATGTACGTTAAAGGGTGACATGAAGATGGAGATTTGCTTGCGTTTACCTTGAAAATACTCTTCTTCCTCAACATCATCTATAACCACTACTTTGCCATCTGCTGGGGCAATAATGGCGTATGGATCGGCTTGAATATGACGCACAGGGTTTCTAAAAAACTGAAGTACCAATAAATAAAAGACAACCGATAAACCCAAAACAACACTAACAACCCAATGTATGGGTATGAAATAAGTGCTTATTGTATTGATTGCTGTGAGTATGAGCAGGATGATAAATAAAGGTTTAATGCCTTCTTTGTGGATGCGTATCATGCGATGTTGTTAAGCAAAAAAGTAGAGGTAAAAGTATGCAATAGGTATGGCGAATAAAAAGCTGTCTAAACGGTCTAATATTCCCCCATGCCCGGGTATTAAATTACCGGAATCTTTAACGTCTGCAGCACGTTTTAAAGCCGATTCAAAAAGATCACCTATGGTGCCAAAAACAGCCGTTAGTACACTGAGTATGACCCATTCTGTTACTCTCAGGTTGCTCCAAAAATAGGCGATAACATGAGCTATGACTAAGGCGCCAATAAGTCCTCCAACAAATCCTTCTATTGTTTTTTTAGGTGATAGCTGTGGGAATAGCTTATGCTTTCCTAACCACTTTCCGGTGATGTATGCAAAAGAATCATTCGCCCATAAAAAGAAAAATATGGCCAATAAGGTTTGTGGTTGCCAATGACCTTTTATAAAAGCGATGTTAAATGCCAGCGCAAGAGGCAGGAGGATGTAAACAATTCCAAGTATTACATAAACCAGCTCTTCTGTGTTTATGGTGGTACGTTTTATAAATACCCAATGAATAAGAACGCTCATTATAACTATTACAAAGAAAGCTACAAGATGATTCTGGTAGTCTTGCAAAAATTGTAAATGGATCCATAAGAGCAGTATGCCCAGCAAGTTGAGGGTTAGAAATAAAGTTTTAGCACGATCGCCAACTGTTAGGTGTTTTAGTTCTACGATGCCAGCGGTTAAAATGACGGCCAACAAGGCCAATAAGGCATAAGGATGAAATGCCGTAGCACCAATGATAACGCCGGCATAAACAATGCCCGATAAGCTACGGGTGATAAATTCACGCATTACTAAAATCTTCTATAAGCAAGAGAAAGAGGGTTCTATCCTTATTAGGATCTGCACTAGCTAACTTTACGCGTTCATCTATTGGCGCCTTAAGCTGCGTTATTTGCATGGGTCTGTTATTGCGATAAAGCTGGTTGATTTTGCTCATCGCCCCGCTTAAATTCTCTACTAACTGTGACGTTTTTGCAATCACTATGTGATACTTTGGCATGGCATCTATGCGTACGCCTTTGGTTTGAAACTCGTTAATCATGATGCTGCCATTAAGCGCAACTAGTGCTTCACAGTAGGTACAAACAGTATCGCAGGCGTCTAAATTTGGCTGTACTTTAGAAACGCCACCTTTCTCGAGAATGCCAACCAATGTTTTGTCTGGAGAACCTATGGCGCTTAAATTGTGCTCAGCTATAATGTCTTCTACAGCACTAAAAACTTCTTTCATTTCGCCACAATACAAAAAGAACCCCCCAGAATTTGTAAAATTCCGAACAAAACGAACATCAAGAGCTTCTTTTTCAACAGGCGCAAATTTTCCCTTTTCTTCGTTCTCTGTTGAAGAGGCGATTGGAGAACCGCTAAGAACTTGGAAAAATTTTCCGAGAAAGCTTTTCTTTTTTGATTCTTTTTCTGCCATTAATTGGGCGGAATTTACGCTGCCGCCCAAAATTATAATTTTAATTCAGTCCTGAAGTGTCTGGCGCTATGGTTTCAGAAGATTTTTCATCTTGATTAACTGCTTCGTCTTCGCTTTCTGTTGTAGATTCTGCTGAGTCTTGTGGTTTTTCAGCATTATTTTCACTTTTAGCCGTTTCTTTAGTTGTAGGCTCTTGTAAAATAGTATGATCCTTCCAAGGTCTTTTTCCGAAAATATCCTCTAAATTTTCCTTAAATAAAACCTCCTTTTCAAGAAGTAACTCGGCAAGTTTAACCAACTTGTCTTTGTTTTCTTGCAACAGAGCCACAGCGCGTTGGTATTGAAGCTCTATAATGGCTGATATTTCTTGATCAATAATTTCGGCAGTATGCTCACTATATGGTTTGTCAAAAGCATACTCTTGCTGCCCAGAACTATCCCAATAGGTGATGTTACCAAGTTTTTTATTTAATCCATAGATGGTAACCATTGCTCGCGCTTGCTTTGTAACCTTTTCAAGATCGCTTAGGGCTCCTGTAGATATTTTACCAAACATAACCTCTTCAGCAGCTCGTCCGCCTAAAGTGGCACACATTTCATCATTGAGCTGGTCTGTGTTTGTTAGCTGCCGTTCTTCTGGTAAGTACCAAGCGGCACCCAATGAGCGGCCTCTTGGCACAATGGTAACTTTAACAAGAGGTGCGGCATGCTCAAGCAACCAACTCACAGCTGCATGCCCGGCCTCGTGATAGGCTATGGTTCTTTTTTCATCTTGTGTGATGATTTTGCTTTTCTTTTCTAAACCACCAACAATACGATCTACGGCATCTAAGAAGTCTTGTTTTTCAACTTTTTCTTTGTCTCTACGCGCGGCAATAAGCGCAGCCTCATTACAAACATTTGCGATATCTGCACCAGAAAAGCCCGGTGTTTGTCTTGCTAAAAAGTCAATATCAATGTCTTCACCAACTTTTATTGGCTTAAGGTGAACGCTAAAAATTTCTTTACGCTCATTTAACTCAGGCAAATCAACGTAAATGATTCTGTCAAATCTGCCAGCACGCATAAGCGCTCTGTCTAAAATGTCTGCGCGGTTAGTGGCCGCCATTACAATAACATGCTCATTGGTGCCAAAACCATCCATCTCTGTTAGCAGCTGGTTTAATGTGTTTTCGCGTTCATCATTACCGCCAGTAATAGAATTTCTTCCGCGTGCACGACCGATGGCATCAATTTCATCTATAAAAATGATACAAGGCGATTTGTCTTTAGCTTGCTTAAATAAGTCGCGTACCCTGCTTGCGCCAACGCCTACAAACATTTCTACAAAATCAGAACCAGATAAAGAAAAGAAAGGTACCTGTGCTTCGCCGGCTACGGCTTTAGCAAGTAATGTTTTACCGGTACCGGGAGGCCCAGAGAGCAAAACACCACGTGGAATCTTACCACCTAAATTGGTGTATTTTTTAGGGTTTTTCAGAAAGTCTACAACCTCCATAACCTCTTCTTTAGCTTCTTGGAGCCCAGCAACATTTTGGAAGGTAATTTTAACTTTAGATTCTTGGTCGTAAACCTGTGCACGAGATTTACCAATGTTAAAGATTTGAGAACCAGCACCGCCTCCGCCACCGCTCATTCTACGCATTACGAATAGCCAAATGGCCACCATGATTAATATTGGGAATGTCCACGCTAAAATATCACCCCAATAATTTTTGCGTTCTTCATACGTGGGGTAAATGCGATCTTCAGAGGCTGCAAGTCCAGGATTTTTAGCGTAAAAATCTTCTAGACGCTTTTCAAAAGTTTCTGCGGGCATTTCAAAATAATAGTGCGGCCCTGGGTTTTCGCCTTCTCCTAGTTGTGGCTTGGCAACTTCTTCAAAGTCTTCTTTTTTGAGGGATTCTGCTTTTATGTAGATATAAACATCTTTTTCGTTGATGATTTTAATCTTTTCAACATCATTACCTTCTAAAAAGGTAGTGAGTTTGCCATAAGACGTTGGTTTTGCAGGGTGGCTCATGTATTGAAAAACGCTCATCCCCACAAATAGTAAGAAGATGGCGCCATATACCCACATGAAATTAAAACCACCGCCCCTATTTTTTGGGGCTTTATCATTCTTATTTTGATTTCCCCCTTTACCACTAAACTGCTTTTTTAGGCGTTCTAGTTGGTTTTTATCGTTGTTGTTTTCTTCCATTGTTGTCTTTACAATTTTGTTATTTCGGCATCAGCCCAAAGGCCTTCTAAATCATAAAACGAACGCACATCGCGTTGAAATATGTGAACAGCAATATTTACATAATCTATCAAGATCCATTCTGCATTTGCGGTACCTTCTACATGCCAAGGCTTTTCTCTGAGGTTTTCACGAACTTTCTTTTCTACAGAATTGGCTAGCGCATTTACTTGTGTATTTGAATTGCCTTGACAGATAACAAAGTAATCGCAAACAGAGTTCTCTAAGTTTCGTAAATCAAGAATGGTAATTTCTTCTCCTTTAATATCTTCTATGCCGTCTATAATGAGGTCAAGTATGGGTGGAAAGGTTTTTTTAATTGAAGTTTTTGTCATTAGATTGCTTTACAGTACGTGCCAAAATTAGTTGTTTTGCTTTTAGCAAAGCAGGTGCCATGAATAGCATAGTGCTTTAATTTGGCGAATCCTTAACAGCAAAAAGTGCACCCCTATACCATTATAAAACTAGATTCTGTTGATAGCACCAATAAATGGGCAAAAGAGGCCTTTGCGGCAAAAAAAATATTGCGCAATACTGTTATACTGGCAGAGACACAAACAGATGGTCGTGGCCAATTGCAGACAAAGTGGCATGATCAGAAGGGGTGCAATCTATTGTTTACACTTGTTGTTGAGCCCAAACGGTTGCCTGTAAATCAGTTTTTCTTCTTAAATCAAGCGGTTGCAATTGCTTTATTGAAGGCAATGCCTGCACATCCTGAGGCATATATAAAATGGCCCAATGATGTGCTTATTAAAACAAAGAAAGTTGCTGGCATTCTTATAGAAACGGTCATTAGTGATCATGCCATAAAACGGGCCTATATTGGTGTAGGTTTAAATGTGAATCAGAAGTCGTTTTCGCCCGCTTTACGCGCAACCTCTCTACAAATTGAGCATAACACGGTTTTTGATTTAGAGGAAATCCTTTTTTATGTGCTCTCTAACATTCACAACAATTTAGATGTATTGCTTCAGCCGCGCTTACACACTATTTATCTGCGGCATTTGTGGGCATATCACAAAACACAAGATTTTGCCCATAAAGGGAATCGTTTTACAGGTTATGTTGAAACGGTATTACCAACGGGAGAATTGGTAGTGGTGAATATGAAAACACGTCAAACTGAAAAGTATCAATTCAAAGAAATTGAATGGATTTTTCCTAGTGAATAGCTTCCATGTTTTGGGCCAGATGATTCACAAAGTTTTGTAGTGGCCGTTGCGCAATAAGTTTCACCATTGGGTTAAACTCGCCCTCAAAATGGATTTTTGCATAGGTGATATTATCTTCTGGCCTGAATTTTACACGCAGATAAAAAGGCATTTTATCACTGGCAGATTTAAGCATCACTTGGTGTTCACTAATTTCATCCACAACCAATCGCACCTCTGGCAGTCCTTTTAAGCCAAACAAAAAAGAGTCTTCGCGCGCTTCAAAGGTGAGCACCTCTGGTGGCATGAGCTCTTTAAAGTTTATGGGCTTGGCATAGTGTGCTACAAGTTCATGAACCTCTTTATGAATGGTAATTTCGGGGCTTTCTATAATGGTATTCATATGTTATTCTTTATGCCATTCAGCAGGGTTTGTTCGCCAATTGGTAAGTAAATCTATATCAGCAGATGAAATATAGCCAGCGTGCGCGGCCTGTTCAATAAGGTGTTGATAATCGCTTAGCGTTAATAATTGGCAATCTGCTTTTAAAAAATTTTCTTCAGCAATAGAAAAGCCATAACTAAAAATGCCAATCATACCTAAAACTTGCGCGCCAGCATCTTTTAAGGCTGATACTGCTTGTAAGCTACTACCACCGGTACTTATTAAATCTTCTACCACAACAACACGTTGGTTTTCGGGCAAGTGTCCTTCAATCAAATTTTGTCTGCCATGCTCTTTGGCTTTACTTCTGATATAGATAAATGGCAATCCTAGTTCTTCTGCTACCAGTGCACCAATTGCAATGGCGCCTGTTGCTACACCAGCAATTATATCAGGTTTGCCGTAATGATTTAATATTTGTTTGGCCATTTCAACATACATATACTTACGCACTTCCGGGTATGAAAGGGTGAGCCTGTTGTCGCAATAAATGGGAGATTTCCAACCAGATGCCCAGGTAAAAGGCGCATTAGGCTGAAGTTTAATTGCCTTAATTTGCAAGAGCAGTTCTGCGGTTTTCCGTGCAGTTTCAGAAGCTAAAATCATGCAGCTAATGTATCACAAAGTTTTTATCAATAACGTTGAAATCGTGTTTTCAGAGACGCCTATATCGGGTTATACAAGCATACCAACTTTGCCTGAAAATCATGATTTAGAAACCTGGATAGATACTTTGCGAGCTTTACCATTAGGCGCAAAGTATGTTATTATTGATAGCGCTGATGAGCAATGGAATGCCTTTTTAGCGCGGCATGTGATGGTTTATGCAGCAGGTGGATTGGTTACCAATAAACACCATGAACTCTTGCTTATTAAACGTCTTGGCTTTTGGGATTTACCAAAGGGTAAAATGGAGGCAGGTGAAACACCAGAAGTTTGTGCGGTGAGAGAGGTGCAGGAGGAATGCGGTATAGAACATTTGGATTTGATTGCGCCCCTAGAAAGTACATATCATACCTATTTGTACAAGGGTAAAAATGTGTTGAAAAAGACATACTGGTTTGCGATGATGTACAAAGGTGAAAGCACACCATCACCACAAATTGAAGAAGATATAACGGAGGTTTGTTTTAAGTCGCCAGAAGAGGTCATACCCTTACGCGCAAAGACCTATCCTTCCTTATTCCCTTTATTTGATGCGTACTTGAGCCGGTACAAATAAGGAATAGTCGCCACCATTTTGCAAAACATCACGAACAATGCTGCTGCTTATGTACGCAAATTGTGCAGAGGTAAGTAGAAAAACGGTATCTAAATCGGGTGCCATTTGTCGGTTGGCTTGTGCAACCGCTTTTTCGAATTCAAAGTCTGCAGGGTTTCTTACGCCACGTAGCAAAAAATTAGCGCCAACTTTTTTTGCATATTCAACCGTTAAACCGGTATAGCTATCTACGGAAATTTTAGGTTCTCCCGCAAAAGTCTCTTTAATCCAGCCTATACGTGTGCCTAAATCAAACATATAAGATTTAGTCGCATTTTTTCCCACTGCAATAATCAGTTGATCAAAGAGCGGAAGTGCCCGCGAAATAATATCTAGATGACCATTTGTGATGGGGTCAAAACTGCCAGGAAAGATTGCAATACGCATGCTATTAGTGCTTTTTATTCATTGAATCCATCAACAAACCTCCGAAAAAAGAAGATAGAGACCAACCTCTGTAGGCCAATTGTTGAGGTACTATGCTGGCTGGAGATAGCCCTGGGATGGAGTTGACTTCTATCAGATATGCCACATCATTACGAATGATATAGTCAATACGCACCAAGCCCCAAAGGTTAAGGTAGTTGTATATAAATTCACTGGTTTTACTTATTTGGGCATAACGCTCAGCTGAGATTCGGGCGGGTGTAATTTCTTCCGATGCCCCAAGATATTTGGCTTCATAATCAAAAAAATCATTTTTTGACACAATCTCTGTAACGGCAATTGACTCGGTAATGCCATCGTGCTTGCACACGCCACAGCCCACTTCTGTACCTATAATGGCTTCTTCAATAATAATTTGATCATCCTCTTTTAAAGCGGCTTCAATGGCTGATGGTAACTTCTCTACCGTAGAAACTTTCGTCACCCCGAAACTAGATCCGCTTCTATTGGGCTTAACAAAAAGGGGCAAACCAAATTCTTCCGCAATTTGCTCTGGTATAATGTGCTCATCTTTGGTTATGAATTTAGATTTAGGCACCGTTATACCTTGCGATTTTAATAATGTATTTGTTTTGTGTTTATTAAAGGTGAGGGCGCTTTCAAAAAAACCAGATGAAGAATGAGGTATGCCGTTTAAATCAAAAAGTGCCTGTAAATAACCATCCTCTCCAGGATGCCCGTGTATGGCATTAAAAATAACGTCAAACGAAGTTTCTACACCATTTTTTAAAAAGGTTAAACTTTCTCTATTCAGCGGCCAGCTTTCATCACCTTGCTTTACGAGCCATGCGTTTTTAGAAATATGAACTCCGTAACAATCAAATAGATTGGTGTCTAAATGGTTTAAAACAGTTTTTCCGCTTTGCATACTTATGCCGGCTTCAGAAGAGTATCCCCCCATAAAAACACCAACTCTTTTTTTCATGATGTATCATTAACTTATGTGAGCTAAAGTCTTAAATATTCATCCAAGTTAAACCTCTGTATATCTAAGATTTTAACGTGTAATGTTGGTTTCTCACCCTTGTTGAAGTATGCTACATTTGCGCCTCAAATTTGGAGATAGAACCCACTAAGACATGACCATTTCATACAATTGGCTAAAGGCGTATTTACCAATAGATTTACCTGCAGAACGTGTTGCTGAGTTGCTAACTGATACCGGACTAGAGGTTGAAGGTATTGAGAAGATAGAGTCTATTAAAGGCGGATTAGAAGGCGTTGTAATAGGCGCTGTTTTAACTTGTGAGCAACATCCTAACGCAGACCGATTAAAAGTTACAACGGTAGATGTTGGCACTGCAGAGCCTCTGCATATTGTATGTGGCGCTCCTAATGTTGCCGTGGGCCAAAAGGTTTTGGTGGCAACCATAGGCTGTACCCTTTATGGTTTTGAAGAGCCATTAAAAATTAAAAAAGGCAAAATTAGAGGCGAGGTGTCTGAGGGTATGATTTGTGCCGAAGATGAGCTGGGCTTGGGCCATAGCCATGAGGGTATTATGGTTCTTCCAGCTGATGCGCAAGTGGGTACGCCAGCCAAAGATTATTTCTCTTTAGAAACCGATTTCGTTTTTGAAATAGGCTTAACGCCTAACAGAACGGATGCCATGAGCCATTATGGTGTGGCAAGAGATTTACGCGCAGCACTGCATCAGCACGGTGAAGTGGCCCAATTGTCACTTCCAAAAGTTGACTTTGTAGTAGATGATCAATCGTTAACCATACCGGTGGTTGTAGAAGATGAACAAGCCTGTTCGCAATATTATGGCGTTACCCTGAGTAACATCGCTGTTAAACCATCACCCAACTGGTTACAAAATAAATTGCGCGCTATTGGCGTAAAGCCGATAAATAATGTGGTGGATGTGACCAACTTTGTTTTGCATGAAACAGGTCATCCGTTGCATGCTTTTGATGCGCAGAAAATACATGGCCAAAAGGTTATTGTTAAAAATTTAGATGCTGGCACAACTTTTACCACGCTGGATGCTGTTGAAAGAAAGCTTCATCAGGAAGACCTCATGATTTGCAACGCAGAAGGGCCAATGTGCATTGCTGGTGTTTTTGGCGGAATAGATTCTGGTGTAACAGAAAATACAACTTCAGTTTTTCTAGAAAGTGCGCTGTTTAATTCGGTGCGTATACGAAAAACGGCAAAACGCCATGCCCTAAACACAGATGCCAGTTATAGATATGAACGCGGTGTTGATCCTAATATGACTGCGTATGCACTAAAGCGGGCTGCCATGCTTATCAAAGAAGTTGCAGGTGGCCAGGTGAGCTCAGATGTACAAATCGCAAAATCAGCAGCAATTTCTCAGGTATCTCTATACCTTTCACACGATTATTTGAATAAGCTCATAGGTAATTCAATCCCCGCTAATAAAGTTGAAGAAATTTTAAAAGATCTTGAATTTGAGCTTTCTACCGCAGATGGTGGCTGGGATGTGGTTGTGCCCACCTATCGCGTGGATGTAACCAGGCCAGCGGATGTTGTAGAAGAGTTTCTACGGATTTATGGTTTCAATAATGTTGCCCTACCCAAGCGCATGCAAATTGCCATCAGTAATCAAAAAGAAAATGATTTTTCTTCCTATAAAACCAAGACGCATGCTTTTTTAACGTCTAATGGCTATTTTGAAATCATAAACAACTCTCTAACCAAATTACAGTACTACCAGCAATTTGCACCTGCAGATGAAGATAAATTGGTACGTATACTAAATCCGTTAAGTCAAGATTTGGGCGTGATGCGCCAAAATTTACTCTTCGGTGCGCTAGAAGTTGTGGCCCATAATAGCAACAGACAACAGAATGATATCCGTTTGTATGAATTTGGGAATGTGTACTTCAAAAGCCATTCTGGAACCTATCAAGAAGAAGAACAGCTTTGTATAGTGCTCTCAGGCAATGATGCACCAGAAGCATGGAATCACAAACCAGCTAAATCTAGTTTTTATCAGCTAAAAGGCATTGTGGGTGGGCTGTTAACACGTTTTGGCATTAACCAATGGGATGAGCGCGTAACAGAAAAAGCCTACGTTAATGAAGCGTTGATTTTATCCGTTGGGCGAGATGATTTGGTATCTATCGGACAAGTTTCTGACGAACTGTTAGGTGCTTTTTCTATTGATCAACAAGTTTTTACTGCTATTGTAAATTGGCAAAAGATTGGTCAGCTTGCGGCTTCTAAGAAGGTAACGTACAAAGAACTTCCGCGTTTTCCAGAAGTACGGAGAGATTTAGCGCTTTTGTTGGATGAGAATGTAACTTATAATAGTCTCTACAAAACAGCTCAAAAGGCGGGCGGTGCTTTGCTAAAAGAGATTAACTTATTTGATGTGTATGTGGGCAAAAACCTTGGTGAAGGCAAAAAGAGCTACGCCATGAGTTTTATGCTTCAAGACCCCAATGCAACCCTAACAGACAAGCGCGTTGAAGCAGTTATGAGTGAAATTCTTAATGCATTAGAAAAACAATGCGGAGCCAAGCTAAGGTAAGGCAGAGTCGTAAAGATGCTAAAAGTTGCTTGGTCACCTATATATCATCACCCATTGCCCGCTGGTCATCGCTTTCCGATGGCCAAATACAGTCTGTTGCCTGAGCAGCTCATCTATGAGGGCACTTTAACAAAAGACAACTTTTTTTCGCCTACAGCGCTCACAGAAGCAGAAGTTTTGCGAACTCATGATGCGCACTATTGGGAACGTTTAAAAACGGGTACGCTTTCGGCTAAGGAAATACGAAAAATTGGTTTTCCGCTTTCGCAAGAGTTGGTTCAGCGTGAATTGGTAATTTGTGGTGGTAGCATAGAAAATGCGCGCTACGCCATTGAGTTTGGGTGTTCATTAAATATTGCTGGCGGCACCCACCATGCCTATAAAGATCGGGGAGAGGGCTTTTGTCTTCTCAATGATATCGCTATTTCTGCCCACCATCTCTTAGACCATAATCTGGCAAAACAGATCTTGGTTGTAGATTTAGATGTGCATCAAGGCAATGGCACTGCTGCTATTTTTGATGGTGAAAACAGGGTTTTTACCTTTAGTATGCACGGTGCTTCAAACTACCCACTGCATAAAGAACAAAGTGATTTAGATATTTCTTTGCCTGACGGCATAGAGGATTCAGCGTATCTAGAAATCCTTGAGGCAAATCTCACAAGGCTCATAAAACAACTGGTACCAGACTTTATATTTTTTCAAAGTGGGGTAGATGTTTTGGCATCTGATAAGCTAGGTCGCTTGGGCCTTACACTAAGTGGCTGTAAAGAGCGAGATCGCTTGGTATTTGAAAAGTGCGCTCAACACAGCATCCCCATCGCTGTTTGTATGGGCGGCGGATATTCGGAGCGTTTATCTGATATTATTGAAGCTCATGCCAATACCTTCAGATTGGCACATCAGTATTTTGATTAATTGTTTACCAGCTCCTCAATAGCGTTGTTGTAGCGTACAGCATAGTCTGTGGTCATTCCCCAATCTTCATCATCAATACGTATAGCACCTTTGGTAACGTGCCCCATAAGGTCAAACTCAACGCCATTAAGCATCATCAGATCTATAAATTCATCTTCTTTATCTTGCTGAACGGTTACTATGATTCGGCTTTGACTCTCACCAAATAGGTAAGCATCTTTTCTAATTGCAGCATCTGTAGTAATATCAAAGCCAAGCCCGCTGCTCATCGCTTTTTCCATCAGGCAAACAAAAATGCCGCCCTCGCTAACGTCATGTGCAGAGTTAATTACGCCCTTTTTTATCAGCATGCGCAGTTGCTTTTGATTTGCAAACTCCTCTTCTAAGCTAAAATGCGGTGCGGGAGATTTTTCTACGTTGTGGAAGCTGATGAGATATTCGCTTTGAGAGATGTCATTTCTATTTTCACCAATCATATAAATTAAATCGCCTTTGCCTTTAAAAGGTATTGTTGTGATGTGCTTTTTATCTTCAACAACACCAATCATACCGATGGTAGGCGTAGGAAAAACTGGCTCTGTGGAGTCTTTAAGAACTGTTTGGTTGTAAAAGCTTACGTTGCCACCTGTTACGGGGGTGCCAAACTTTTCACAGGCTTTGCTCATGCCTTTTATGGCGCCAACAAACTGCCAATAAACTTCTGGATTATACGGGTTGCCGAAGTTTAAACAGTTCGTAATGGCACTAGGCTCTCCACCTGAACAAGAGATATTTCGCGCGGCTTCTGAAACGGCAATCATGGCGCCAACTTCTGGGTCTGCATGTACGTAACGGCTGTTACAATCCACCGTCATTGCCAACGCGCGATTAGAGTCTTTTATGTTTACCACGGCTGCATCAGTTGGGCCATTGGTACTCATGTTTACTGTACCAACCATACTGTCATATTGCTCATAAATAAATCGCTTAGAGGCGATGTTTGGTCGTGAAATTAGTTTTAGAGCTACAGATTTTAAATCATCAGGAACGTGAATTGTATTTATGTCGAATGCCTGGTATTCACTGTAATAGGCCGGTTCACGAAACTCCCGATAATAAACTGGGGCGCCGCCACCAAGCACAAGTGAATGCGCAGGTACCGTGGCTACACATTGGTCTGCCCAGTAGTAGTTAAGTGTGCCGCCTTCAGTTACAACACCGATTTGGGTACAGTTTAGGTCCCATTTTTCAAAGATTTGGTTTACGATGTGTTCCTTTCCCTTTTCTACAACCACAAGCATACGTTCTTGTGATTCAGAAAGGAGGATTTCCCAAGGTTCCATATTTTCTTGGCGTAGGGGCACTTTATCTAACCAAATATCCATGCCATGCTTGCCTGCGGCACTCATTTCAGAAGTTGAGCAAGTGATTCCTGCTGCGCCCATATCTTGCATACCAACTATGGCGCCAGATTTAGCAAGTTCCATGCTGGCTTCTAAAAGCAATTTTTCTTGAAAAGGATCACCAACTTGAACAGAAGGAATATCATTAGCAGAATCTTCAGTGAGGTCTTTAGAAGCAAAACTAGCCCCATGAATACCATCGCGTCCGGTTGCTGAGCCCACAATAAATACAGGGTTGCCAACACCAGAACTCTTAGCACTTACTTGCTCGCCAACTTTTACTATGCCCGCGCTAAATGCATTTACTAGAGGGTTTTGATGATAACATGGATCAAAATAGACCTCGCCTCCAACAGTGGGTATGCCAAAACTATTTCCGTATGAACTTATACCCTTAACAACACCTTTTAAAAGCCACTTGGTACGTTCTGATTCTAATGCGCCAAATCTGAGACTGTTTAGTTGCGCAATAGGACGTGCACCCATTGTAAAAATATCTCTATTTATACCGCCAACGCCTGTAGCGGCACCTTGAAAAGGTTCAATAGCAGATGGGTGATTATGAGACTCTATCTTAAAAGCACATGCCAGTCCATCGCCAATATCTACTAACCCGGCATTTTCTTCACCTGCTTTGGCTAACATGTGCGGGCCGTCTTTAGGTAGCGTTTTTAGCCAAACAATAGAGTTTTTGTAAGAACAATGCTCGTTCCACATCGCAGAATAAATACACAATTCCACAAAGTTTGGAATCCGACCTAAGACTTCATTTATTTTTTCAAATTCATCAGGCGATAATCCTAACTCTTTAGCGAGATCAACGGTTGTTTCTTGGAACTGGGATGACATATATGGACTTATTAATAAGTGTGCAAAAGTACAACATGAACAAAGTGAATAGAAATAAAAATCCCAAGCCTAAATTAAGCTTGGGATTATATTTTAGAAAGTTAGTTAACGTATAAACGTTAGCTTTTACTTCTTGAGTCGTAGATTTTTTTTGCGCCAAAAGCTGCACCGGCTGCAATTAATAAACTGATACCACCATCTAAAGGTACTGGGTTAGTTGGGTTACCTGGTTGAGCGAAAGCCACTGTGACGATCATTAACAAAATCAGGGTAGGTATTAATTTTTTCATTTTATTGGTCTTCACAAAGATTATTTTTGTTTTGGTGCTACTCTTATAATGTTGACAAAAGTAGAAAAAAATTTAATCTCCAAAGGTGTTATCTCTTTTTATTAATCTTCTAATTCTTCATTTTTTATGCTAATCGCAAGATACCTTCTATTATTCGTGTTAATTCTAAACTTTATCGGCTGTAAAAATGAATTGAAATATGATTTAGTCATTAACAATGGATGGGTGCTAGATCTCGATGGTGGCACTTTTGTACAACAAAATATAGCCATCATAGATGGTAAAATTATAGCGATGAGCAATAAAAAGTTCTCAGCGCACAGCCAAATAGACGCATCGGGTCAATATGTTTATCCAGGTTTTATAGATGCACATTGTCACTTTTGGGGCTATGCCTCAGGATTACTCGCAGTAGATTTAGTCGGCACGAATTCGTTTGAAGAGGTTGTAGAGCGCACAAAAATGTTCGCCAATGAACACCCAGATCTAACATTTATTTCTGGCAGAGGATGGGATCAGAATGATTGGGATAACAGTGAATTCCCAACAAAAGACTCACTAGACAAATGGTTTCCAGAGATCCCTGTATTTCTAATGCGCATAGATGGCCATGCAGCACTCGTTAATAGCCAGGCACTCCAATTGGCAGATAGTTTGCCAGAGATACTACCAGGAGGAAGGGTGATTTATGCTCAAGGTGAACCTACTGGACTTTTAATTGACAATGCCGTTAATTTGATTCCACAGCCAGTCTTAGATAAAGTTGCCATGCGCGATGCATTGTTAAAAGCAGAAGAGAATTGTTTTGCTGTTGGTTTAACAGGTTTGGCAGATGCGGGATTAGACAAAACCTCGATAGATGCCTTGGCAGATTATTATGAGGAGGGCGATTTACGCATGCCTCTTTATGTGATGATCAGAGATAATCCAGCGGATTATTTGTGGTTTCTTCAAAACGGACCAATAAAAACGGATAGGCTTTCTGTACGCTCAATTAAAGTTTATGGTGATGGCGCATTAGGTAGCAGAGGAGCGTTGCTTTTAAAGCCCTACGCTGATGATCCTTTGAATTATGGCCTAATGTTAAAGAACGAAAAAGACCTCAAAGCTCTATGTAAATTGGCGTACGATGCGCATTTTCAAGTAAACGTGCACGCCATAGGAGACTCTGCTAACCGGTTGGTGCTCCAAGCGTTTAGTTCAATTCTGCCACCACAAAATGATGCCAGATGGCGTATAGAACATGCGCAAGTGGTAAATCCGTTAGATTCTATATACTTTCAGGATTATAAGGTTATACCAAGCGTTCAGCCTACGCACGCAACCAGTGATATGTATTGGGTACAAGAACGATTGGGAGCGGAACGTGTAAAGCATGCTTACACCTTTAATAGCCTATTAAATTGGCGTGGCGTACTTCCCTTAGGTACAGATTTTCCCGTTGAAGATATTGATCCGCTCAGAACATTGTATGCGGCCGTTACACGCCAAGATAGCTTAGGCTTTCCAAATGAGGGGTTTTTGCCAAGCGAAAAATTATCGCGTATTGATGCCATAAAGGGGATGACTATCTGGGCGGCTTATGCACAATTTGAGGAAAATGAAAAGGGAAGCATAGAGACAGGGAAATGGGCCGACTTTGTGCTTTTGCCGCTCGACTTGTTGAAATGTCCTGCCGAAGACATTCTACAAACACAGGTGCTTAAAACAATTGTGCACGGTGAAGTTGTTTATACACGGTTAAACCAATAAATGTATTTTAGGCGATACGTATTTTGGTTATCTAAACATTTAATACTTGTACTATGAATACACCAACAAGATTGTTCGATTTTCCATATTATCAAGCTGAAAATTTCCCTTTAGAAACCATGATGACCTCTAAAGTAGGTGGCCAGTGGGTTTCATATACAACTTCTTCATTTATCGAAAAGATGAATGCTGTGAGTTTGGGCTTGCTTAAAATGGGTATTAAGCCCGGCGAAAAAGTTGCACTTATTTCGCATAATAACCGCTGTGAGTGGAACATTATGGATCACGCCATTATGCAAATTGGCGCCATAGATGTACCCATCTACCCAACAATGACAGAGGATGATATCAAATACATTCTCAACCATTCAGAGTCTGTTCTGTGCTTTGTTTCTAATGACGAGCTGTTTGAGAAAGTATCTAACATTAGAAATGAAGTGCCACACTTAAGGGATGTTTTTACGTTCGAAAAAGTTACAGATGCCAAAAACTGGGATGTTGTTGCAGATGCTGGTAAAGATGGCGATGCAAGTACGCTAGAGGAGCTAAAAACAGCTGTTAAAGAAGATGATTTAGCAACAATAATTTATACCTCAGGAACCACAGGTCTGCCAAAAGGCGTAATGTTATCCCACAAGAATATTACATCCAATGCTGTATATTCTAGTGAACGCTTACCGCATCTCACCCCAAAAGAGAGTCGGGCCTTGAGTTTTCTGCCAGTGTGTCATATTTATGAGCGTATGTTGCATTATTTATATATGTACAATGGCGTTACCATCTACTTTGCAGAAAGTTTAGAAACAATCAAAGAGGATTTGCAAATTGCCAAGCCGCATATTTTTACGGCAGTGCCAAGATTGTTAGAGAAGTTTTTTGATGGTATCGTGGCTAAAGGAACATCAGCAGGTGGCCTAAAAGCTAAAATCTTTGAATGGGCAGTGGCATTAGCTTTAAAGTGGGAACCTGATGGTAAAAATGGCGGTTGGTATTCATTTCAACTAAACCTTGCTGATAAGTTGGTTTTTAGCAAGGTGAGAGAGGCCTTAGCGTTAACAGAGATTAAAGCAATAGCCAGTGGCTCTGCTGCTTTACAGCCCAGATTGGCTCGTTTTTTCTGTGGTATTGGCGCCCCAGTTTTAGAGGGCTATGGCTTAACAGAAACATCTCCGGTGATAACCGTAAATACTATTAATCAACCGGGTATGTTACGCATAGGTAGTGTTGGTAAGTGTATTACCGGTTGCGAAGTTAAAATAGCCGAGGATGGTGAAATTCTTGCCTCAGGGCCTAATATCATGATGGGTTATTATAAAGAGCCAGAAAAAACAGATGAGGTATTAAAAGATGGTTGGTTCCATACGGGCGATATAGGCGAGTTAAACGATGGCTTTTTACGCATTACTGATCGTAAAAAAGAAATGTTTAAAACGAGCGGAGGAAAGTATGTAGCACCGCAATTAATAGAAAATGCACTAAAATCTTCTCATTTTATTGAACAAGCAATGGTTGTTGGTGATGGACGAAAATTCCCCGCAGTATTAATTGTTCCAAACTTTGATGGTATAAAGGAATGGTGTAAGCGCAAGGATATACCCTTTACAACCAATGCGGAGATGATTACCAATAAACGGATAACCGATCGGATTTGGAAAGATGTAGAAAAAACAAATCAGTCTTTTGGTAAATGGGAGCAAGTCAAGAAAATGACCCTTCTACCTAATTTGTTTACAATAGAGGGTGGAGAACTTACCCCCACATTAAAGCTTAAGCGAAAAGTTATTCGTGCAAACTATGCCGATGAAATTGAGGCTTTGTATGCAAACTAACATCGCATAGAAAAACCTTTAACGGCCTCATCAAGAAGATAGAGGCCGTTTTTTATGGAATAAAGCCAATGTATCTTGGCTTTAGAATGT